>NZ_CAXGPO010000019.1:0-49980 GCF_964011655.1 uncultured Spongiibacter sp.
GCTTTTACATAAAACCAAGCTGCATCTATAGCCAGCAAGCTCATTATATACACAGTCTGAATAGGTATAGAAAGCCTTTTGCCAGCCATAAAATGAATTTTTTATGTCGTTTTTCTAGGGGGAAGTCCCGTGTGCTGCGTTAGCATGCGGCCGCGCTTCGGGTTTTTACTTTTCCAGTTTGCCGGTTGGCGCGGCGGCACGAGATGCTTTTTGCCATAGCCAATCAAATCCTTGCGTCCCATTTTCAGCAGCGATTCGCGCAACGCAGGCCAGCCTTCAGGGTCGTGGTAACGCAGGTAGGCTTTATGTAAACGTCGCTGTTTCAATCCCTTAGCACTGAATACATTTTCACTGCGACGGCTTACCTTGCGTAACGGGTTTTTTCCCGAGTAATACATTGCCGTCGCATTGGCCATTGGAGAGGGGTAGAAGGCCTGCACCTGGTCGGCGCGAAAGCCGTTGCTCTTCAGCCACAGTGCCAGGTTCATCATATCTTCATCGCGGGTGCCTGGGTGCGCCGCAATAAAGTAGGGAATGAGGTACTGTTCTTTACCCGCTTGCTTGGAGTATTTGTCGAACATGGCTTTGAAGCGGTCGTAGCTGCCCATGCCCGGTTTCATCATTTTGCTCAGTGGTGAGTCTTCTGAGTGCTCGGGTGCGATTTTTAAATAGCCGCCAACGTGGTGGGAGACCAGTTCCTTGACGTACTCGGGTGTTTCCACGGCCAAGTCATAGCGCAGGCCGGAGGCGATAAGGACTTTTTTAACACCTTTCAGATTGCGAACTTCACGGTACAGTTCGATAAGCGGTGTTTGGTCAGTGTTTAAGTTTTTGCAAATCCCGGGGTAGACGCAGGATAGGCGACGACAGCTTTTTTCAATCGCTTCGCTTTTGCAGGTCAGTTGCCACATATTGGCGGTGGGGCCGCCGAGGTCCGACACAACACCGGTGAAGCCCGGCGTTTTGTCGCGTATTTTTTCCACTTCTCTGACAATCGAGTCTTTTGAGCGGCTCTGAATAATCCGTCCTTCGTGTTCGGTGATAGAACAGAAGCTGCAGCCGCCAAAACAGCCGCGCATGATATTCACCGAGTTGCGAATCATTTCATACGCGGGAATCCGCGCCTCGCCGTACTTGGGGTGAGGGCGGCGCTGGTAGGGCAACTCAAAGACCCAGTCGAGCTCTTCTGTTGTGAGTGGAATGGGTGGCGGGTTGAGCCAAATTTCCTTGTCGCCATGGCGCTGAACCAGCGCGCGTGCGTTGCCTGGATTGGTTTCCAGGTGAAGCACCCTCGCTGCATGGGCGTAACTGACGGGGTCTTTTTTTACCGTTTCGTAAGCGGGTAGGCGAATAACTGTTCGCTCTGCCGGTGCGTCGCTTTTACGGGCCTGCCTGGGGTCGATAATAGTGATGGTCTGCGCAGCGTCTGGCTCGCTTGCTGCCTTTGCCTGTTCGGTTTTGCAACTGGGGTCAGCGCTGGTGTCCACATAGGGGCTGGTGATCGGATCCACCTTGCCGGGTCGGTCAATATCGCTGGAGTCCACAACCGTCCAGCCGTCAGGCACTGCGTCGCGAATAAATGCGGTGCCGCGAAGGTCGCGAATTTGCTCCACCGGCTCGCCGCGAGACAGCCGGTGAGCGAGGTCGACAATGGCGCGTTCGGCATTGCCATACAGCAGAATATCCGCCCGTGAGTCCATGAGAATTGAGCGCCGGACTTTGTCGCTCCAGTAATCGTAGTGCGCGATACGTCGCAGGCTTGCTTCGATGGAGCCGATAACAATGGGGCAGTCTTTATAGGCTTCGCGGCAGCGCTGGGCATAGACGATAACCGCGCGATCGGGGCGCTTGCCACCGACGTTATCCGGTGAGTAGGCATCGTCGTGACGCAGTCGGCGGTCTGCTGTGTAGCGATTAATCATCGAGTCCATGTTTCCGGCGGCGACGCCGAAAAACAGGTTAGGTTTGCCCAGCGCGGTGAAGGGCTCTGCTGACTGCCAGTCCGGCTGGGAAATAATGCCAACGCGAAAGCCCTGCGCTTCCAATACGCGCCCAATAACGGCCATGCCAAAGCTAGGGTGATCCACATAGGCATCGCCGGTGACAATAATGATGTCGCAGCTGTCCCAACCCAAGGCGTCCATTTCCTCGCGGCTGGTTGGCAAGTATGGTGCGGTGCCGAAGCACTCCGCCCAGTAGGGGTGGTGGCTAAAAATGGCCGGTGGTAAAGACATGGCGTAGCTACTCTCGAATGATCGGCTATTGTACCGGAAATCCCTGCTGTTTGCTGTGGGGGTGCAGCCCCAATCAAGTGTGAATTAGCAGCTTTGGCGCTTGCTATTAAGTGAGATCGTGGCTAAATAATGCCTCTCACTTATCGCGTGGCAGCAGGAGCGCACAAATGGATTGGCTGAATAACTCGATAGAGTACTGGCACTGGATGGTTTTGGGGCTTTTACTGGTTGCCAGCGAGGTCTTTGTTCCCAGCTTTGTCATGCTCTGGTTCGGTGCCAGCGCCATTGCGGTGGGGCTGATCACCGCCGTTGTGGATTTGCCCTTTAGTGTTCAAGTGTTGATCTGGGCGGGGCTGTCGGCGGTCGACTTGTTCCTCTGGTTTAAATTTGTGCATCCGCGTATGAAAGATAAAAGTTTATCGGGCATGTCGCGCGAGCAGGTTGTGGGTCAGGAGGGTATGGTTACGCGCGTTGGGGACCACCGCGAGGGGCAAGTGCGCTTCAGTATACCGGTGCTGGGTAATGACGAATGGAGTTATATTTGTCGCGAGCCCTTGATCGTTGGAGACCGGGTCGTTGTTGAAGATATCTCTGGTAATTCATTGATAGTACGCCGCCAGCGCGGCGCCAAAGCTGCCGAATAATACCGTTGCTGGCAGGCTCATTTTACGAGGTTTTAGGGGAAGAATATGGATGGTTTAGCGATTACAGGGGCGTTGTTTGTATTGGTTGTGGTCACGCTGTCGATGGGGGTGAAGACCGTTCCCCAAGGTTACAAACACATTGTGCAACGCCTGGGTAAATATCACCGCACCTTGAACCCCGGTTTGAATTTTATTATTCCCTATGTTGATCAAGTGGCCTATCGCCTAACAACCAAGGATATTGTGTTGGATATCCCCTCCCAGGAGGTCATCACTGAAGACAATGCGGTGATTATTGCCAACGCGGTGGCCTATATAAATATCGTTTCTCCTGAGAAGGCTGTCTACGGTGTTGAGAATTACACTATTGCCATCCAAAACCTAGTACAGACTGCGCTGCGTTCAATTGTAGGCGAAATGTCGTTGGATTCGGCCCTGTCGTCGCGGGAGCAAATCAAGGCCAAGCTCAAAGCGGGGATTTCAGACGATATTTCCGACTGGGGGATCACACTTAAAACGGTGGAAATCCAAGACATTAATCCATCTCCCACCATGCAAAGTGCCATGGAAGAACAGGCCGCGGCAGAGCGTCAACGTCGCGCGGCGGTGACCAAGGCCGAAGGTGAGAAGCAGGCTGCGATCCTCGAAGCTGAGGGGCGTCTGGAAGCATCGCGTCGCGACGCCCAGGCGGAAGTGGTGTTGGCTAAGGCCAGCGGTGCAGCGATTGAGTTGGTTTCGGAGGCCGTTAAAGGTGATGAATTGCCCGTGCTGTATCTGCTGGGTGAAAAATACGCTGACTCGCTGCGTCAGTTGTCAGCGTCCGACAATGCCAAGACCGTTGTGCTTCCCGCAGACCTGCCTCAGGCAGTGCGGGCAATACTGAACAAGGGTTAAGATTTTTTTGCAAGGATGTTGTTGTAAAGATGGAACATACCTACCGTTTGATCACCAGTTGTCCAGACCGCGTTGGCATTGTCGCCAAAGTGAGTCAATTTGTCGCCGACCAGGGGGGCTGGCTAACCGAAGCCAATCATCACGCGGATGCTGACAGCAATTGGTTTTTCATGCGCAATGAGATTAAAGCCGATTCACTGAGTATCGGTGCCGAGGCAGTGCGCGAGGCATTTACGCCCTTGGCGCAGGCCTATGACATGGAGTGGGAGCTGGTCGACTCAGCGCGGCGGCGCAAGGTGGTGATTCTGGCAAGCCATGCCTCACACTGTATTGCAGATTTATTGCACCGCTGGCATAGCGACGAGCTGTACTGTGATATTCCCTGTGTGATCTCAAATCACGAGAACTTGCGCAGCATGGTCGAGTGGCATGGAATTCCGTTTGAGTATGTGCCGGTCGACCCTCAAAACAAGGCGCCGGCCCACGCTCGTATTCAGGAGCTAACCGAAAGTTATGCCGCTGATTGTGTCGTGCTGGCGCGCTATATGCAGATTATTCCCCCGGAGTTTTGCCGTGCTTACAGCGGCAGAATGATCAATATTCACCACAGCTTTTTGCCTTCTTTCATTGGCGCGAACCCCTACCAGAAGGCCTATGATCGCGGCGTAAAATTGATCGGTGCCACTAGCCACTACGTCACTGAGCAGCTGGATGAAGGCCCGATTATCGAGCAGGACGTCATTCGGGTGTCGCATCGCCATAGTAAGGATGATCTGGTGCGTTTGGGTAAGGATGTTGAAAAGAGCGTTCTGGCACGCGCGCTTCGCAACCACCTTGAGGACAGGGTGTTAGTGCACGGTAATAAAACTGTCGTTTTCGACTAAGATTGGGGGCAACGGCTGGCGCCTTGATCGAGTCGTTGTCATATAATTGTCATTAAAGGCCGTTTTAATGCAGGCTCAAGCATCCACAGGCTACAAGGGAAGAGCATGAGCACAAAGACCATCCTCATCGTCGATGACGAAGCCGCCATTCGCGAGATGATCCGCGTAGGGCTAGAGCTTGCCGGTTACGACTGCATCGAAGCGAGCAACGCGCAGGAAGCGCACGGAATTATTGTTGATCAGCGCCCGGATCTGGTACTGCTGGACTGGATGATGCCAGTCACCAGTGGTATTGAGCTGCTGCGCCGCTTGCGCCGGGAAGATTTAACCCGGGATATGCTGGTGATCATGCTCACCGCTAAAGACGATGAAGACAACCGTGTTCAGGGCCTGGATGTCGGTGCCGACGACTATATTACGAAGCCGTTTTCTTCCCGAGAGCTAATGGCGCGCATCAAGGCAGTGTTGCGCCGCGGCAGCTCGCCTGAGCAGGAAGAGACCATTGAGGTGGATGGCCTCAAACTCGACCCCGCCAGTCACCGCGTGTTTGCCAATGGTGAGCCTTTGGATATGGGGCCCACCGAGTTTAAATTACTGAAGTTTTTCATGACCCACCAAGAGCGTGCCTATAGCCGTGGTCAACTGCTTGACCAGGTATGGGGCACCAATGTCTATGTTGAAGAGCGCACGGTAGATGTTCATATTCGCCGGCTTCGCAAAGCGCTGCTGACCGGCGAGCGAGACTTCGGGCAGCTGATTCAAACCGTTCGCGGTACTGGCTACCGTTTTTCCGCAACGGGGGTGAGCGCCTAGCGCTGCTCTATGCGGTATTACGGCTGGAAGACGGAGCTTGTTCGCGTAGTGCTGCCATTGGCAGCGGCGGCAGTGTTTGCAACAGCGTTCGACCTTGGAGTGTGGCCCGTTTTTATCGTTGCAGCGGTGATATGCACCTGGCTGCTATGGCAACTTCAACGACTGAGCGACTGGTTATATAGAGGCTTGGGTACCGAGCCGCCAGAGGCAATTGGCATGTGGGGTCAAATTTTCGACACGATTTACGATATGCAGAAGCATGCTTCGGGAGATCGTGATCAGTTACAAGCAATTATTGATTACTTACATTCATCGTTTGCATCGATGTCAGATGCTGTGGTGATGCTGGATCGTCACGGCAACATCGAATGGTGCAACGATGCGGCGATGGATCTACTGGGGCTGCGCAGGGATGAAGATGTCGGCTTGCAGCTGCTGAATTTAGTGCGCAACCCGAATTTTGTTGCCTACTACGAAGCAGAAAAATACGCCATGCCCTTTGAAATGGCGTCGCCGGTAAACAGCGAGATACAGCTCAGTTTAAGCATCAGCTTTTTCGCAGAGGGTAACCGTTTACTGTTTGCTCGCGATGTCACGCGAACCCACCGTCTCGAAAAAATGCGCAAAGATTTTGTCGCGAATGTGTCGCACGAGTTGCGCACGCCACTGACGGTGATCAATGGTTACCTGGAGACGTTTTCTGAGCACGGTGGCGACAACCCGCGCTGGGATCGCGCCATCGATCAAATGCTGCGGCAGTCTCGTCGCATGCATCACCTCATTCAAGATTTAATGCTCTTGTCGCGACTGGAATCCGTCCCTCAAGCCAGCGAGCATGAAGTAATACGCATCCGCCCGCTGATGGAAATGGTGCGCGAAGAAGCCCTGGCGGCCGCCAAGGGCAACCGCCAGATTGACATCGAATGTGACGATGCCATTGCCCTGAAAGGGCAGGCGACGGAAATACGCAGCGCGCTGTCTAACCTGGCGGTAAACGCCGCGCGCTACACCGCCGAGGATGACCGAATTGTGCTGCGTTGGTACCAGGATGACAGCCACGGTGTTTTGGAAGTGCAGGACAGCGGGATTGGTATCGAGCCGCAATACATTCCCCGTCTAACCGAGCGTTTCTACCGGGTTGATCAAAGTCGCTCCCTCGATACCGGCGGTACAGGCTTGGGTTTGGCGATCGTGAAACATGTTTTGTTGCGCCACCGGGCCGAGATGAAAATCTCCAGCCAGCCGGGGCATGGCAGTACGTTCAGTTGTTTATTTCCACGTTCATTAATCACTCGGGTAAACTGATTTCTCATTGTAATAAATCCGTCATCTAGCGCCGCTAAAATGACAGCCGTGTTACCAATTTTATTGATCGGGAGATACCTGTGAAACTGAAGCAATGTCTGATGGCGGCCGCATTTGGCCTTTCCTCTATGTGGGTGGCGGCAGCCACTGAAGTTGATCCGGCGCTGCCTGTGTACGAAAAAGCGGCGGGTGTATCGGGCACTTTTTCCAGCGTTGGCTCAGATACCCTGGCAAACCTGATGACGCTTTGGAGCGAAGACTTCAAACGCGCTTACCCAAACGTTAACGTCCAGATTCAAGCAGCCGGTTCCTCTACTGCGCCCCCGGCGTTGACAGAAGGCACTTCAAACATGGGGCCAATGAGCCGCAAGATGAAGGACAAAGAGATCGAAGCCTTCGAAGCGAAATATGGCTACAAACCCGTTGCGGTTCCGGTGGCTATTGACGCCCTGGCGGTGTTTGTCCACAAGGACAACCCCATTGAGGGGATGACCATCGCCGAAGTCGATGCGGTTTTCTCAAGCACTCGCAAGTGTGGCCACCCGGAAAATATCCAGCGCTGGGGTCAGCTCGGCATGGATGGGTCGTGGTCGGCGCGCGATATTCAAATGTTCGGTCGCAACTCGGTATCGGGCACCTACGGCTACTTTAAAGGCAAGGCACTGTGTAAAGGCGACTTTAAAAATGGTGTAAACGAGCAGCCAGGCTCGGCATCAGTGGTTCAGTCTGTGTCTACCTCTATTAACGGCATCGGTTATTCTGGCATCGGCTACCAGACCTCAAGCGTTCGCGCTATTCCGCTGTCCAAGAATGAGAAGGGCAGTTTTGTTGACGCCACGCCGGAAAATGCGATCAATGGTAGCTACCCGCTGTCACGCTTCCTCTACGTTTACATGAATAAAGCACCCAATAAGCCGTTTACGCCGCTAGAGCGCGAATTCGTTAAGCTGGTGCTGTCAAAGCAGGGTCAGGAAATCGTTGCCAAAGATGGCTACATCCCGCTGCCAGCAAGCGTTGTAGAGAAAATTCGCAAAAAGCTAGAGCTGTAAAAATGCCGACATGATGTCGCTGTAAAATGTGCTGCAAACGTGAGTTTGTGGCACATTTTTTATCTGTAACAAAACTGAAACATTATCGTCATAAAATCCCCGCCAGTTCCTCAAAGAGCCCGAGACTTATGAAGCAATCAGAGGTGCGCGCAACTGCATCGGCCCAACGCAGATGGCGCCAAGTCAAAGATGGCATGACCACAGCAACTATCACCGGCGGTGGTGTTGGGGTATTGCTGTCCATTCTGCTGATCTTTTTCTATCTGCTGTATGAAATTCTGCCGCTGTTTAATTCGGCTGGCATCGAGTCAGAGGAACAGTTCCAATTGCCAGTGGCCGCCGCGCCATTGTATCTGGCAATGGAAGAACAGGCCGAGGTGGGTTTTCGCCTTGCCGAAAACGGGGATGCCGTATTTTTTAATACCGAGAATGGTCAACAGGTTCTCAAGCGGTCGCTGCCAACGACTGCAGCGATTAGCAGCTTTGCACTGGAGTCAGAAGAAACCCGCGTATTCGCGGTGGGTATGGAAGACGGTCGAGCTCTGCTGGCCAAACATGACTATCGCGTGAGCTACCCCGAGGATCAACGCCTGATTACGCCGTCTCTGCGCTTTCCCTATGGCGAAGCCGGCATGGAAATTAGCGACGCGGCCCTGAGTCGACTAGCCGTGCGCGACAGTGAGGAAGCCCTGGTGGTGGTCGCCGTGAGTGACGGCCATTTGGTCGGACGCCGCTGGACCAAAGAAGAAGACTTCCTCAGTGAAGAAATCACCCTGGTCGAAGAAAACCTGGCATTGCCAACGCTGGATATCTCCGCCGACTATCTATTGATCGGGCCTCGCCAGCAGTGGCTGTACGTGTTGAGCCAGCAAGGTGGCTACCGGTTGATTAGCCTGCGCAGCCTGGAGATCGTTGATCGCGGCGAAGTGACTGATGGCGCGGCACTGAGTGATGTACGCTTTTTGTTAGGCGGTATTTCTTTGCTCACCGCCGCCGAGGATGGCAGCGTGTCCCAGTGGTTCGTGGTTCGCAATGCTCAGCAGGGCGGACAATACGGTTTGCAGTTTGTGCGCCAGTTTACGGCAGGTGGCCCCTCCGCGATGCTGCTGACCGAACACCGCCGCAAAGGCTTTGTCAGCATTACCGATGACGGTCACCTCGATATCTTCTACAGCACGTCGCAACGCCGTTTGCTGAGTGAAGAGCTGGAATTAAAAAATGTGCTTGGCATGGCAATTTCGCCGCGGGCGGATCGCCTCCTTGTCGAGTTGCAGGGAGGGGAGATCCGTAGCTTCGCCGTGGAAAATGAGCACCCCGAGGTCTCTTGGTCTGTGCTGTGGAGCAAGGTGTGGTACGAAAGCTACCCCGAGCCCGACTATGTTTGGCAGTCCTCGGCGGCAGACAATGATTTTGAGCCGAAGTACAGCTTTGCACCGCTGGCCTTTGGCACCCTGAAAGCCGCTTTTTATGCCATGTTAATTGCGGCGCCATTGGCGATTTGTGGTGCGATTTACACCGCGTATTTCATGGCGCCCTCGCTGCGCCGCAAGGTTAAACCACTCATCGAGTTAATGGAGGCCTTGCCTACCGTTATTCTCGGTTTCTTGGCCGGCCTGTGGCTGGCACCCTTTATCGAGCGCAATTTGCCCGCGGTATTCAGCATCTTTATTGCGCTGCCAGTGGGTATTCTCATTTTCGCTTGGCTGTGGTCGCGACTACCCGTGAGCGTGAGTCGCCGCGTTCCCGAAGGCTGGCATCCCTTGCTGTTGGTTCCCGTTGTAATTGGTCTGGTAATCGCATGCGTTGAGCTGAGCGCACCAATGGAGAGGGCATTCTTTGCGGGCGATATGCGCGCCTGGTTGACCAATGATCTGGGCATATCCTTCGACCAGCGCAATGCTCTGGTGGTGGGTGTGGCAATGGGTTTTGCCGTTATCCCCACGATCTTTTCCATCGCTGAAGATGCCATTTTCTCGGTGCCCAAGCACCTTAGTTACGGATCACTGGCGCTCGGTGCAACGCCTTGGCAAAGCCTGGTTGGTGTCGTTATGCCCACCGCCAGCCCGGGTATCTTCTCAGCCCTGATGATCGGCATGGGTCGCGCGGTCGGCGAGACAATGATCGTTCTGATGGCCACTGGTAATACCCCAATTATGGACGCCAATATCTTCGAGGGTATGCGGACGCTGGCGGCAAATATCGCGGTAGAAATTGGTGAAACGGAAGTCGACAGCAGTCACTACCGGGTGTTGTTCTTGGCGGCCTTTGTACTATTTATGTTTACGTTTGTTGTTAACACTGTTGCGGAGACGGTCAGACAGCGTCTGCGTCAGCGCTACGGCAACCTCTGATTGATTCGGGATACATCATGTATTTACAGGATAAAGAAAAGCAGGGGCTGACGGCCTGGTTCAAGGGCGGCGAACCCTTGATTTGGATGAACGCCGCTGCGGTGACCGTCAGCACACTGGCCGTTATCGGTTTGTTAATACTGTTGGCAGTGCGTGGTTTCAGCCACTTTTGGCCCGCCGATGTTTTTGTCGCAGAGTATCAGTTGCCGGATGCAACCCCAGCGGTGGTGATGGCTGAGCGGGTTGAAAGCGAGGATGTGGCGATCGAGCAGCTGCTCAGCGCTGGCTTTACACTCGATACCGACGAGCCGTTTATCCAGCGAGAGCTGGTGAAAGTCGGCAACCGCGATGTTAGCGGTGCGGATTTTAAATGGGTGTTAAGTCGCTACCTGCAGAACACGTATTACCCAGAACAAGCGATTGTTCTCGAGCGCCGTGAGTGGGGCAACTTTTACGGCTTTTTGCGCGGTTTGAAGCGCGATGGCCAGGCGATCGCCGCCGCCGATGACGAAGCACTGTGGCAGGCGTTTCAGCAGAGTATCGAACGTGCTGAAACCATTCACCATGATATCGAGCGCGTTGAAAAGAAAGAGATTGGCGCGATCAACTACCGCTTGGAAAAACTGCGTCTGCGCCAGCGCGGCTTGGAACTCGATGAAGCGTTACCTGCCGCTGAGCGCGCCCAAAAGCAGCTGGAAATAGACAGCGAACGCGCTGAGCTGGATGCCGCCTATGCGGTATTGCAAAAAGAGCTGAATGCACTGTATGCCGAGTGGAACCGAGACAGTTTTATTGTCGAGACCGCGCAGGGCCAGCAGCGCGAGCAACGCGTGTCGACGGTGGTCCACGCCTACAAGCCCAATACCATGAACTTTGCCAACAAGGTCGGTTTTTACTTCGGCAAGTTTGCGGAGTTTCTCACCGATGAGCCCCGCGAAGCGAATACCGAGGGCGGCATCTTTCCCGCGATCTTCGGTACAGTGATCATGGTGCTGATTATGTCGGTACTGGTAACGCCCTTCGGTGTTATCGCGGCGGTGTATCTGCGCGAATACGCCAAGCAGGGGCTGATGACGCGAATCGTGCGCATTGCGGTGAATAACCTGGCGGGCGTACCTTCGATTGTATACGGGGTGTTCGGGCTCGGCTTCTTTATCTATTTTGTTGGGGCAGAAATCGACCAGGCCCTATTCCCCGAAGCACTGCCGTCACCAACCTTTGGTACACCGGGACTTCTGTGGGCGTCTGTGACGCTGGCGCTGCTGACGCTGCCGGTGGTTATTGTGGCAACCGAAGAGGGCTTGGCGCGTATTCCCCGCAATCTGCGAGAGGGCAGTCTGGCCCTGGGTGCCACGAAGGCCGAGACCCTGTGGCGGGTGGTGTTGCCCATGACCAGTCCGGCGATGATGACTGGCCTGATTCTGGCCGTTGCTCGTGCCGCCGGGGAGGTTGCGCCGTTGATGCTCGTCGGGGTGGTCAAGTTGGCACCGTCGCTACCGGTGGATGGCAACTTCCCATACTTCCACCTCGATCAGAAGTTTATGCACTTGGGCTTCCACATCTATGATGTTGGTTTTCAAAGTCCGAATGTCGAAGCAGCGCGGCCACTGGTGTACGCTACGGCATTGCTGTTGGTGATTATCATTGCGCTGCTGAACCTCAGTGCCGTGGCACTGCGGAATCATCTGCGCGAAAAATACAAATCTCTGGAAATGTAATTGGCACAGCCATGACGGTAAAATTTATGGATACCAACAAAACTGCTACAGCTGGTCACGCAATCGATATGGAATCGCTTGGCCGGGTACGCAATGAAGCCTCTATTACCGACGAGGACATTACTCTGAATGTCGACGGTTTGGATCTGTACTACGGCGACAAACAAGCGTTGTTTGACGTCAATATGGAGATTCCTCGTCAAAAGGTCACGGCGTTTATCGGCCCCAGCGGTTGCGGTAAGTCGACCCTTCTGCGCTGCTTCAATCGCATGAATGACCTGGTCGATACTTGCCGGGTTGAGGGTGCCATTCGCCTGGACGGCAATGATATCTACGACCGCAGTGTCGATGTGGCAACGCTGCGTCGCCGAGTCGGAATGGTATTTCAAAAGCCGAATCCCTTTCCCAAGTCGATCTATGAGAATGTCGCTTACGGGCTGCGTATTCAGGGTGTGAATAAAAAGCGGGTGCTGGATGAAGTGGTCGAGCGCTCGTTGCGCGGTGCCGCCTTATGGGACGAAGTGAAAGACCGTCTGCACGATAACGCGCTAGGCATGTCTGGCGGCCAGCAGCAGCGTTTGGTCATTGCGCGCACCATTGCGGTTGAGCCGGAAGTCCTGCTACTGGATGAGCCAGCATCGGCGTTGGATCCCATATCAACGCTTAAGATCGAAGAACTGATCAATGAGCTGAAAGACAAGTACACGATTGTCATCGTTACGCATAATATGCAGCAGGCAGCGCGAGTCTCTGACTACACTGCATTTATGTATATGGGCAAACTGATCGAGTTTGATAATACGGATACCTTGTTTACCAATCCGACCAATAAACAAACTGAAGATTACATAACAGGTCGTTACGGCTAAGGCTAGGCCATTAGCTCGGCGCCAATAGGATGCGGGAATGAAAGATAAAGACTTACACGCTCACCATATCTCTCAGCAGTTCAACTCTGAGCTGGACGATATTAAAACCCGTATGCTGGAAATGGGTGGGGTCGTCGAGAAACAAGTTGCCGATGCGACTACTGCGTTCATGAGTCAGGACAGTGGTCTGGCTGATGAAGTGAAGCGTGGCGACCGTATCGTCAATGCGCTGGAGGTGTCCATCGACGAGGAGTGCACCATTATCCTGGCGCGCCGCCAGCCCGCGGCGACCGACCTCCGCCTGGTGTTGTCGATCAGCCGAATCATCAGTGATCTGGAACGTATGGGCGATGAGGCCACAAAAGTTGCCGAAGCCGCAATTAAGCTGGGTGAACTGGGTGGCCTGCCGCGCAGCGTGTTAGAGATTCGCCACATTGGTGACCATGTCTTGAGCATGGTGCGCAACGCGTTGGACGCGTTTGCCCGTGTAGACAGTGATATGGCTCTGGATGTGGCGGAAGAAGATCACTCCGTCGATATGGAATACGGCACCGCTATGCGCAGCTTGGTGACCTATATGATGGAAGATCCGCGCACCATTTCTTCGGTGTTGCAGGTACTGTGGGCGCTGCGTTCCCTGGAGCGTATTGGCGACCACGCGCGCAACATTGCCGAGCACGTTATTTATTTGGCCAAGGGCGCGGATGTTCGTCACGTGAATATCGATGAGATGAGTGCGGCTGTCCAAGAGAAAAAATAAGGCGTGACGCCAGTAGTCGAAAGCCGCCCCAGCTTGGCTGAGGGCGGCTTTTTTGTGGCCCTTTTTTATTTCGGTCCTTTTTATTTCGGCCCTAGTGGAATCCCCAATCCGACCCAGGCCGCCAGTAACACGGACCAGCTCACGATAAAACACAGGGAGTAGGGCAGCATCAATGCTAACAGCGTGCCCATACCGGCTTTGCTATCGTGGCGCTGTATAAAGGCCACCACAACGCCAAAATATGGCATTAACGGCGTGATGATGTTGGTGCTGGAGTCACCAATTCGGTAAGCCATTTGCACGGCCTCGGGTGCCACATCGAGCATCGCCAGCATGGGGACGAATATCGGCGCCATCAATGCCCATTTTGCCGACGCGCTGCCGATCAATAGGTTGATGGCCGCGCTGCACAGCACAAAGCTAATCAGCAGGCTGGTAGTGGAAAGCTCGAGCCCGGCAAGCCATTGTGCGCCTTTAATTGCCGTTAATGCGCCAATGCCCGTCCAGGAAAAATAATTGACAAACTGGGCGGCAAAGAACATTAGCACCAGATAGCCGGCCAGGGTGCTCATGCCTGACTCCATGGCGTCTACCCAGTCTTTGCTGCGCGTAAAGCGGCCACTGCTGTAGCCGAAAATAATCCCGGCGAGTGCGCCATATGCAGCAATAAACACCACAATTCCCTGCAGCAGAGGCAGGGCTGCCATACCGCTGGGGTCAGGGTTGCGCAATGGCCCCTGTGGGTGGACGACCGCCGCGATGAGCGCCGCGACATAAAGTACGCTAAAAAGCAGCACGCGGCGCAGCGCTTTTGTCTCGCTGGCCGAGGCTTCCGGGGGCGTGCTTGTGCTCTCTGTCTGCCCAGGGCGCTGCAGTCGAGGCTCTACCAAGGTTTCCGTCACCCATGCGCCGACGAGGGTAATAAGCAGGGTAGAAAAGGCGATGAAATAATAATTTGCGCTGACGCTCACCGAGGCCTGCGGGTCAATCAGCTGTAGTGACTCGGTGGAGATCCCCGCCAAAATTGCATCGACCGGGCCGAGGAGAATGTTTGCGCTAAACCCGCCAGATACCCCGGCGAATGCGGCGGCAATGCCCGCTAGCGGAGAGCGTCCGGCGGCGCGAAAAACGATCGCCGCCAATGGGATTAAAACAACATAGCCTGAGTCAAAACCAATACTGGATAATACGCCGGTGAATACAATCACCGCACTCAATGCCTTGGGTGGCGCCCGTCGTGCGAATTGTGTCAACACATGGCCGAGCAAGCCGGAGTGTTCCGCCACCGCAATACCCATAATCGCGACGATCACAGAGCCGACAGGCGCGAAGCTCACAAAGTTACCCACCGCATTGTGTAGCATCCACAGCAGGCCGTCGCGGGACAACAACGAGCGCGTGTAAAGCCATTCGCCACTGCTGGGGTTCTGAACATTAGCGCCTGTTGCCGTGAGCCATGCCGACAGCAAAACGACGATCGCGCAGAAGTAAATGAACAGCACGACCGGGTGTGGCAGGCGATTGCCGGTGCGTTCAATTCGGTCCAGCCAACGCTGGCTCAATGGTACGTCTTGCTGAACCTTTGACATGTTTCCCGCTTGGTTTGTGTTGGCAAAAGGAGTGGCTGTGTAAAATGCATGCTCCGCGAACGGACGATAGCCAGCCGCTATCACGCTGTATCAAAGTGTGCCAGATGGCGTGGCAGATAAAAACCGATGGCAAGAGGATAGCTGAGTGACGGAAACAGGCAGTGCACCGAGGTCTGACTGGCGGGCGATGATTTCGCTTTACGCCGCCATGATGGCGGTGGGGATGGGCCAGAGCGTGGTGTTTGCGGTGCTGCCAATGTTGGGGCGCGAACTGGCCCTGCATGAAATGCTCTGGCAACTCCCCTTTACCGAACTAACGATTGCGCCCAAGGAAATGGCAATCACCTCGCTGTCGGCGCTTACCGCGCTCGTTTTTTTCATGACCTCACCCTACTGGGGAAGAAAGAGCGATGTATGGGGGCGAAAGCCGATCATTATTATCGGCCTGTTCGGCTACACCATTGGTACCATGCTGTTCAACGCGGTCGCGTGGATGGGACTTGTTAGCATACTCGGTGGCGGCCTCCTTTACGTGTTGCTGATGTTCAGCCGCGGTATTCACGCCGCTTTGATGTCGGCGACCCACCCGGCATCGGCTGCCTATATGGTCGATGTCACCGATATTTCCCGGCGCGCGCAGGGGATGGCGAAATTGCAGGCCTTTAATCAACTGGGGGTAATGCTGGGGCCCGCGCTGGCGTGGTTTGTCGCCTTCAGTTATTTAACGCCGCTATATTTGCAAGCCGCGCTGGCCGCATTGGTTGCGATTTTGGTCTGGCGTTATTTGCCAGCCATTCCAGCGCATAGCAGCGGCGGCAAGCGGCCGAAGCGCATGGCGTATTTCGACCCCAGGTATCGTCTGTTTATCCTCATCGGTTTTGCGCTTTACAGCTTGCTGGGCATGGTTCAGCAGACGCTGGGGTTTTATTTTCAGGATTTACTGTCACTCGACGGTGTGGCGGCGGCACAGTGGTTTTCCGCTGCGATGATCGTGTCATCAGGTGCCATGCTGTTTGCGCAATTTGTGGTGGTACAGCGCTACAACGGGTCGCCAATGAACCTGCTGTTTATGGGGCTGCCGTTCAGTTGCGCCGGGTATTTGCTATTAGCATTGTCAGACACCTTGCCGATGTTGTTGTCGGCGATGGGCTTGTTCGGTTTTGGTATGGGTTTGACCGGCCCGGCCTACGGTGCCAGTGCCAGCTTGGTTGTCGAGCCCCATGAGCAGGGCGGTTTGGCGGGCCTGCTTGGCTCGGTGGCGGGACTTGGGTTTGTCGCTGGGCCGCTCGTGGGGGGCTTCTTATACCGAATCGCGCCGAGCTACCCGTACTTTTGCGCGGCCGCCGTAATGGCTTTGATTATTGTGGTAATGGTGTCACGTCGTCGCCAGATCGCCAAAGGTTGATCAAAAACTACGCGCGCGACGGTAGCGTTGATGAGACGCCGCTCAGCGGAGAATTGAACAGCCTTATCCACAAGCTTATTCACTGTATCTGGGGAAAACTTGTTGTGGATAAGCGGTGATCTTAGCGCAGTCACGTGACAGTGCTGTGACGCTGAAGCATTTCTTTCATGTCATGTCGCCAGCTTTTCATTTTGCTTGCCAGCAGTCTGTTGTTCAGCGTCGCTCAGGCCACTAAGCAGCGATTGCTGCGCGACTTTAACTCAAAATGTTGTAAGCTGTAGTGTATTGATAAATGTGAAGTGAATCACAACAATAAACGAGAATACGGCAATGAAGAAACTTCGAGCCCCTGCTTTTATTCCACTGCTACTAGCGGTCGCCGTCAGCCCCGATGCGACAGCCATGGGTTTAGGTCGTGCAGAGCTGGATTCGGTGTTAGGCAAGCCATTGGCCGCTCGTGTCGTCATCAGTGGTGCCGAGGGCTTGGATCCCGAACAAATTCTGATTGATGTGAAGCCGGTGTGGGATGCGCAGAGCGATAGTGCGATGGGCGGGCTCGATACCCGAACCCTGACGGTGCGCAGCGAATTAAGTCCCTCTGGCAGTGGCGTAATTTATTTACGTAGCACCACGCCAATTGTTGAACCCTTTTTGAATTTCGTTTTATCGGTGCGCTGGCCGACCGGTACGATTGAGCGCGAATACACATTGCTGCTCGACCTGCCTGCGCAGGCACCGGCGTTGGCAAGTGCGGCCCAAGCGGGTGCAGTGAGCACTCGGCTGGCATCGGGAAAACCAGCGCAGGGTAATCGCCCCGCGAAATCGTCACCGGCGAGGCCTATTAGCGCTGATACATCGACGTATACCACCGTGCGCGGGGACAGCCTTTGGCGAGTGGCGTCGCGCATTCGGCGTGCCCGAGGCGGTGAGCAACTGCCCCTGATGGAGGCGGTCTATCGCCTTAACCCCCAGGCCTTTGTGCGCGGCGAAAAGGACCTGCTAAAGGAATCTGTCTCGCTAAATGTTGAGGCAGCAGCACTTGCCGAGGTGTTTTTGCCGGGCGGGGGCCCTGGCGGTTCGGGCAAACAAATATCGCGGGCGCCTAATGGCACGGTAAATAGTGAAGTGGAAACGGCGCCAGAAGCGTCGACAGAACGTGTCGTTTTAAGCTCCAACGCCGCTCAGACGATGACCGAAGAGCAGCGATTGACGGCTTCGTTGGCGGCGGTGACCGAGGAGGTGTCAGCCGTACGAGCGAATATAGAGGCAATGAATAGCCGCTTGCAGACGCTACAGACGCGCCTGCTGAGCTTGCAGGATGAATATACTGCGCTGAAGGGCCAGACCGCAGCGATCCAGGCCGGTGAAAGCGCACTGCTGCCGGCGGTGAGTGTCGCGGAGCCTTTGGCTGAGGCATCTCAGGCAGGGGAGCAAGCCGTATCAAGCACCTTTGTACGTGGTGCTGATGTGGCGTCGGCCTCGCCCTCTGAGGCGATTCAAGCTGGGGTTACGGCGACTGACACGGCGCCCATTGGCGAAACCACCGCTGCGCTGCCTGAAAATGCTGAGTGGCGCGGCAGTCCTTGGGCGTTATTGCTGCTGGGTGTTGCAGCGGTGGGCGGGCTATTGTTTTATCGGCGCCGTAAAGCCGCCGCAAAACGCCGCTTGCAAGCGTTTCACTATGCTGGTGTGGCCACGGCTGCCCCCAAGGCGTCGGCAACACATTTTGAAGACGTTTTCGCGGAACTGGGTGATGCCCCTCAAGAACAGTCTGGCGGCGCAGATATTGCTTCAGTGACTGCTCGTGTGGTTGAGGAGGATAACTCGCCGCAGGCGGCCGCGGCGGCGTGCATTGAGTTGGGGGATTACCGCGGTGCTCAGCAGATCGTTGAGCAGGCACTGCGTGAGGACGAGTCTCTGACTTTACAAATGCTACTGCTCGATCTATATGCGCGTCAGGGGCAGGCCACGGACTTTGAGGCACTGGCCTTACAGATGGAGTTTGCCGGCGTAGAGGAAGAATCCCTAAGAGAGATCGATATCCTGCGGCGTGAGCTCAATGGCGCGCAGCAACACCGCACTCAGCAGCAAGGGCAGTAGTCGATCCACCCGTGTATGAACTCGTGTATGAGCACAGTGATTTTTTTGTGCTCAATAAAACTGCCGGTGCTAATTTGCACCGCAACCATCACCGTGAAAGCCTGTTAGACCGCCTCAGCACTGAGCGAGGGGGAACCGGCTTGCACCTTGTCCATCGCCTTGACGATGCGACCTCGGGTTTACTCCTTATCGCCCGCAATGCGGAGGCCGCAGCCGAGCTGGGGCGCAGCTTTAGTGAGCGGCGTATCGATAAGTTTTATATCGCCATTGCACTCGGCAAGCCTCGAAAAAAACAGGGGGCAGTAGTGGGGGATATCATTAAAGCACGCGGGGGAAGTTACCGGCTTAGCCGCAGTTGCAATAATCCCTCGCGGACCCGCTTTATCAGCACCAGTATTGCGCTGGGCAAGCGCTGCTATCTACTGAAACCTGCCACCGGTAAAACGCATCAATTGCGCGTGGTGATGGCGAGTTTGGGCGTGCCGATTCTCGGCGATGAGCGTTATGGTAAGTCGCCGGCGGATCGCTGTTACTTGCATGCCTGGGGGCTGCGTTTTGACTACCGAGGCGTGCCAATGTCATTCACTTGTGAGCCAAGCAGTGGTGAGGCCTTTGGCGATAGAGCTGTTGAGGCGGCGCTGGTAGAATGGTCGCCACCTTGGCAGCTCCCCTGGGGAGCTTAATACACCGACTTTGAGACCTACCTGTTCATGACTGACCCGCAAGAAAGTGACGAGCTGCTGACTAAGCTGAATCGCGAAACCGCCAAAATACCCTGGGAGGAATTGCAACGTTTCTACGCTCAGGGCGCCGTACTGGAGGTTTCACCCAAGCTCGATCTTGTTGCTGTGGCGGCAGGCATGGCAAACGACGATACCCAGACCATTAGCCCGTTGCTCACCTCCGGTCAGCTTGGCCGTGTCGACACCGAGTCGGCGCAGAAGTGGACGCAAGAGCAGGCTTCGTTATGGGCCGTGGTGGTCGCCCCTTGGGTGCTGGTGCAGACCCATCGCGATCTAGATTAAGGCGATAGACCAGTGGACTCTCAGGCTTTTATCGACGACTTGCGCAAGCGTTTGCGTGCGTTCTTCACTGAACAGGCACAGGGCTGGGATGTGCCACCCGCGACCCTGTACCGTATGGAAGGCGCGATGGCCTCAGCGGTTCAATTGGGGCTAGTGTCCGAGGCGGAACTGCGTGGCTATTTGCTCCATCTTGCTGAAGAATTTCTGGACGAAAACTTGCAAGGCATTTACCGAAACGACCGGCAACTGCTGTTGCATCTACACATGCACGAGGCCCCGGTTTATCCCAGTGGCGGTAGCCAATAGTGCAGGCCGACGTCTTTTCTCAGTGGTGCGCGTCGCGGCGCGCGAGCAATGTCCGCCGCGGTCACCGCCAGCTTATTGTATTAAGCGGTGAACAGCGTTGGGCAGAGGCATTATTATCCGCAGCGATCAACGGCGACGATAGCGTCTTACTCGTTGCACACGATGCGCTGGCGGGGTTTCAGCCGAGCGGTAAAGCCGCCAGCTTAGGCATCGAAAGTGATTGGGTCATTATCGACGGCCATCGCTACAGTTCGGTTAATCACTGGTTGGCAGCAGCCGGCACATTGCGAGGCGGCGGCTCCCTGGTGTTACTAACGCCGCCTTTAGCGGATTGGCCACAGGCCTACGCCCTGGCAATGGGGGAGGCGGGTTTCGCGGTTGAGCACTCGGCCTTCATTTCCAGGCTCACGACGTTGCTTCCCCTGCAGCCTGCAGTCTGCTTGATCCAGCAAGGCAGCGAGTCAGCCCAGGTGAGCCACTCGACGTCACTCAACGGCGACAAGTCGCAGGCCTGGCAAGCCGAGGTACCCAGCGCAGATCAATTATCCACCGTTACTGCCATTGTTCGCGCGGCGCGAGGTCGGTCGGGGCGCCCCCTTGTTATTCGCGCCGACCGTGGTCGGGGGAAAACATCAGCGCTCGGAATGGCCGCTGCAGAACTGCTGTGTAGCGGAAGCCAAAAAGTGGTGATATCCGCGGCCAGAGCCGACATGGTTGAGATCGCCTTTCGCCGCGCGATGGAGGTGTTGCCGGGCGCGGTGCGCGAAGGTGATAAGCTGGTGTGGCAGGGCGCGGCGCGCGAAGGTGATAAGCTGGTGTGGCAGGGCGCGGCGCTGGAATATCTCACGCCGGCTGACTTGCTGTCTGCCAGTGCCTGCGACGACTTTCAAGCCGAGCTGGTGATGGTTGACGAGGCGGCTCACTTGCCGCTACCAGTCTTGGAAACGCTGCTAGGGCGCTTACCGAGGCTGGTATTTTCCACAACCGTGTCAGGATACGAAGGCACAGGAAGAGGGTTCGATATTCGTTTCCGGCGCTGTCTTGACCAGTTACGGCCGCAGTGGCGCAGACAGTTCTTAGCGACGCCGCTGCGCTGGGCTGACGACGACCCCCTTGAGACCACGTTAAACGCCATTTTTTTGCTGGGCACTGCCGACGCTGCACCCGACACTGTTAAAGGAGGCTTGCGCGTCGATAGCGTCAGTGCGGCGACACTGGTGAACGATGACTTGGCGTTGGCGCAGGTGTTTCAGTTACTGATGGAAGCGCATTACCAAACGACGCCGCAGGATCTTCAATACTTGCTCGACCTTCCTTCTCAGCTGATGATCGCGCGTATCGGTACAACGATCGTTGGGGTTTGTCAGGCGCTTCCGGAAGGGGGGCTGGCCGATGAACAATGTGAACGGGTTAGCCGCGGCCAGCGGCGTATAAAAGGCCACTTGCTGGCTCAGGCCCTGGCACAGCGGAGCGGGCAGACACAGTGGTTAGTGGCGCCGAGCTTGCGTATCAATCGTATCGCGGTGAGCGAAGGGCAGCGACGAAGGGGGATTGCTAGCGCATTGCTACGGGAGCTTCTGCACAATGCTCGCGGGAGCGGCTGCGCGTTCCTGAGTAGCAGCTTCTCTTGCGAGCCGGAATTATTGGCATTTTGGCTGCGGCAAGGTTTTGCTGCTGTCCATCTGGCCAGTCGGCGAGACATCAGTAGCGGCAGCTATTCACTGATGGTGGTTCGCCCCCTCGGTGATAATTTGCCCCACCTTGATGCCCTGCGTGAGGTGCTTTGCGATGAGTTGCTGAGCTGTACAGAGCTACTGCGCCGGGACATGCCGGCACCAGCGCTGGCCGCTTTACTGGCGGCGCTGCCGGTGCAGGGGACTGAATACGACAGACAGCAACAACAGCGCTATGTAGCGGGTGAGCTGCCCTTTGAACAGGCGGCAGTGCATTTAAAGCGCGCCTGCATTGGCGCTACGCCATCGCCGTCCGCGCTGGTTGTAGAACGCTTGTACCAAAGCCGCGATTGGCTTGCTTTGGCAGCCGCGTACCGTCTAACAGGGCGAGCGGATTGCGAGCGACAAATAAAACAGTATTTTGCCGGTGTTGACACTGGCGATGATCAACAGGAGTAATCATGGCGAGTATTTTCAGCAAAATTATTGCAGGTGAATTGCCCGGACATTTTGTTTGGCAGGACGATGACTGTGTGGCGATTATGACCATTCAGCCGATTAAGCCGGGCCATATTTTGGTCATTCCCAAAGAGGAAATTGATCACTGGGACGATTTGCCTGAGGCGCTCAGTGCTCACTTGCTGGCGGTGTCCAGAAAACTGGCGAAGGCCCAGAAGCGGGTGTATCAATGCCGTCGCGTGAGCTTGCAGATCGTCGGGCTGGAGGTGCCACATACCCACCTGCATCTCGTGCCAATTGACGAGATGCGTGACATCGACTTTGCCGGGGCTGAAATGGCCGACGCCGCGTCGCTGGCGGCTGAGGCAGAAAAAATACGTGAGGCACTCGCGGCAGGTTAAGGCACCTCTGATTAATTCGGTAATGGCTCAGCGGAGCCTCTCGCGTGCACTGGCGAGGCGCAGCGCGAAGGTCAAGGGTGGTTCTCCTTGACGAGTGTTGCAACGACGGCCAGGGGGCGCGAGAGACCCGCCCTTCGGGGTTTTGCCTTATTTCGCCTGGCGGCGTTCCGCTCATTTGAAAGGCAACCAGCCTTACTGCCTGAGCGCGCCTTGCCAACCGAAATAAGGCAAAGCCTGAGTTATCACCGAATTAATCAGAGGTGCCTTAAGAGTGCGCGAGCGCTTCCTGTCCGGGGTGGATCACGCGTACCACTTGCTCTTCAGTGTCGTGTTGAATTTCGCCGCGTAGCCAGGCGCCGCCGTCGGGTTCGTGGAGAATGCTACCGACGCCGCCCGGGGTGCGTATTCGCGCTGAGCTCGGGCCGGACTGAAAGCAGCTTTCATCAGGCGATGACATCTCGTCCAGCGCCCGTTTGCAGCCCAGTGCATCGAAGCTAAAGGTAACGTCGCGTTCGCTGGCTTCTCCCCAGCGAGGTGAAAGTGCTTGGTCAAGCTCGAGCAGCCTGTGCAAGCGCGCCTTGATCGGCAGTGTGGTACTGGCGCCGGCGTAATCACTCACATAGTGGTTCATTACCCTTTGCACGCACTGATACAGGCGCTGCGGATCGCGCAGGCACTCGGTGAAGATGGCGTTGCGTGACTCGTAGACCGTAAGGGCATCGTTAACATCGACGCTAGGCAAAGCGTCCTGAAATTCCCGGCACACCGCCAGTAGTAGCTCGCGCATCAGTGTTGCGGTCGTAATACCCTCTTGCTGGGCGATGTAGCGAATGCTGTAGGGCAGAATATGGCCGTGAGCAAATAACATATGCGCGGTAATTAACAGGTAGCCCTGCAGGCCTTGTTCGCGGCTGAAGCTGTGACAGGCGACCACGTATTCGCCCTTCGCCTTGCCGTAGCCGGCCACCGGAATGGTTTCGATCTGATATTCCTGGCGTTTTTCGTAAAACTCGGTGCCTGGCAGCAGGGTGTAGGCAAAAATATTGAGGTTGGGGAAAACCTGCAGCAGTTCATCGAGGTTGCGCTCAAAATCCGGGAGATTATCGCCGGGTAGGCCCCAAATGAGCTCGGCGGCAATAGGCACCCCTTTACTGGCCATATCTTTGGCAATGGGCTCGTACTTATTGGCGGCCATGTTTTTGCGATTGCTAAGCTCAAGGGCCTTTGGCGTTAGGGTTTGCAGGGCGAGTTGATAGTGCGGCAGTAGCCCGTGCTGGTTAAGCAGCAAGACAATTTCCTGCACCCGCGGGCTGTGTTTCTTTGACCACGAGGTAGCGAAGCTGCTGGGTAGGCCGGTGGTGTTTTTCAGTTCGCAAATGAGTTTGGCTTTGTCCAGGTCTTCTCTCAATGCACCAAAATTGGAATCGGCAAGCCAGATATCCTTGATGCCAGCGGCAACAATTTTGCGCCAGTCCCGCTCAATCCTCTCCATGGAAAACTGGTACATTTTCGAGCCGATAGCGCCGGTGCCCCATTCGCAAAACGCGCATTTAAAGGGGCAGCCACGGCTGCTTTCATAGGAAACGGAGTCGTAGAGTGGCTTACCCGCATCATCACACAGCGGCACTACATCGAGGGCCGAGGGGAGGGCGTCGAGATCCTGGCGGCGCTTGCGCTCGGCAGTTTTTACCAGTTCACCATCGCGCAAATACGCGAGGCCATCCACGTCTTGCCACTGCTCTCGGCTTTTGCAGTCCAGCCACTGGGCGAAGGTGGTTTCTGCCTCGCCCAGAGCAATAACATCAATCGGGTCGTCGTACAGATAATCCTCAGCTTGTTGAACGTGGGGCCCGCCGGCAATGCAAAGGACTTGCGGGCAGTCAGACTTGATTAGCGCGATCAGCTCGAGAAATTCCGCTGCATTCCAGGTGTACATACTGAAGCCCACCACCGGTACACCGCCATGTGCGATGCAGGCGATGAACTCCTCTCTAAGCTCGGGCCATGTGGCTTTCCAGGCGTCAGCCGCGTCGCTGTCGCGAAAATGTATCAGGCGTATGTCGTTGCCGGCTGGGTTATTGCCGTAATGCTGGTAGTACGCTTTCAAGCCGCCCGTTGTGGTGGGAACAGCCCAAAAGCCGTCCGAGTCCATGCTGAATAAACAAACGGGGCGAGGGGAGTGCGCTGAGCTCATGTGGGTGGAATGCCTTGTTGTGATTATGGCGCTATTGTCGCATCTTGCGCCGCCATTTGCTCATGAGTAAGCCGAGGGTTAACTAAGCCGTTCGGGTGAGGTTGATCCACCTATTATGCGGCAAGATCGCCGCTGAATAAAAAAACTTCGGAGAGTCAGATGGTTGAAGTACACGTAGAGCGCGATTTAGATTTTCCCGCCGCAACGGTTTGGGCCTTATTGGAAGATTTTGGCGACATTAACTGGGCGCCGGGTATCGACAAAATTGAGGTAATCGGTGAGGGCATTGGCATGATTCGCCGTTTGCACCTGGCGGGGATGGAGCCGATTGATGAGCAGCTCGAAAGTATGGACGCCAGTACCATGAGTTTTGGCTATACGATCCCTCGCGGTATTCCCATGCCGGTAACCGATTATTCGGCCAATGCCAAGGTGACGGCCATTGATGACGGCCGTTGCCATGTAGACTGGTACGGCCGCGCAACACCACAGGGCGCATCAGACGAAGAGGCGGCCGCGATGATTCGCGGTGCCTATGAAATGCTCTTGCAATGGGTGGACGAGCACCTGAAATCGCGCGCTTAATGCGCTTTTTTGCAGTAGCGCTGTATCAAGCTGGGCATTGTGGCAATGCCCAGTAAGTGGCGGCGCACCAGCTCCATACCCAGTGCCGACACCCACATTTGAAAGGCCTGTCGGTCAAAAGGCAGCACCAAACATTCCACTTTTAGGTGGTCTTCGCTGCCCCAGGCTATCCATACGGTGCCGACCGGCTTGTCTTCAGAGCCACCATCGGGCCCGGCAATGCCTGTGACGGCCAAGGCCACATCGGCGTGGCCAACGCGTAGGGCGCCCTGCGCCATGGCCAGGGCAACGTCTCTGCTTACCGCGCCGTGCTGTTGCAGCAGCGCCTCACTCACACCCAGCTGGCTGCTTTTCATCGCATTTGAATAACTGACGATGCCACCGGGAAAGACTTTCGATGCGCCAGCGGTGCTGGTGATTTGGGAGGCGATCAGGCCACCTGTGCAGGACTCTGCTGTGCACAGAGTTTGATTTCGCTTGCTGAGTTCGTCGACCAATACTGAGGGCAAACTGAGCGGCAGTTCGCCGAGTAAATGTTCGCCGAGCAGGGTTTCAACGGGCGTGCGCCACTCGGCTAAGGCCGTGTTTGCGTGTTCACCGCGCGCGGTTAACTTTACTTCCAGCACGGGCATTGAGGCGCGAAAACCCAGTTCGATATTGTCGGGCCAATTGGGTAACTCGCGGTCAAACAGCTCCTGTATGCTGGACTCACCTAAGCCAAAAACGCCAAGACGAAGGGTGTGAATATGGTCCGACTCAAAGCGTTGCTTGAGGAGAGGGAGGAGTTCGTCGGTCAGCATCTGACGCAATTCGCTGGGTACCCCCGGCGTGGCCAATACCAGGCAGTTGCGATACATAAGCCGTATTCCCACGGCGCTGCCTCGGGCGTTAGCGATAATATCGCAGCCCTCGGGGAGAATGGCTTGCTTGCGGTTAGAGGCGTTCATGCTGAAACCGCGTTGCTCGCACCAATGTGATAAGTGCGCTAATGCCTCAGGGTGTTCGGTAAGTGCCCGGTCGCAGAGCTGGGCCAGCACGGCGGCGGTTAAGTCATCGACGGTGGGGCCGAGGCCGCCATTAATAATCAGTACATCGCCCTCTTCACACAGCTGATCAATTTCCTTTTGCAGCAGTGCGCTGTCGTCGCCTACCGTGACCTTTTTATGTATTCTCCAACCTTGTGGCGCCAGTTGCTGGGCAACCATCGCGGAGTTTGAATCAATAATATCGCCGGCCATAAGTTCATTGCCGGTTAACAGTAAATTCAGCTTCATAGCGTTCCGGTTTTTCAAGTTTACTGGCGATTATCACCTAAAACGGGCATACAATGCCTGTGTCGAAAAAGCTCGGAGAGAGCATAGTATGAAATCATCGTTAAACGCGATATTTGCCGTAGCGATTGTTGCGTTGATTGGCTTTGAATATTGGCAGTACCGCCATAATCAGGCGGAAACGCAGCGTTTGGAGCAGCAACTCGTTGCCTTGCAGCAAAGCGTGGACGCCCTGAGCCTGCAGCTAAACAGTGCCAAGGAAGAGGACGCTGCCAGTTCGCTGGGGAATCTTCTCGAGGAAGCCAACAAAGCGTTGGTTGATGGTTGGTCGGTGATGGTCGATGCGGTTGAGCGCGAATTGCAACGCGCGCAACAGCAGATCGAAGAAAGTAAAAAGCCGAAATCAGAAGCGCCTCCCGAGACGTCGCAGAGCCACTATGGTCCCGGGGCGCTCTGAGTCGCGAACGTGTCAGTGGCGCAATTGCGCGTCCAACTCGTCTACGAGCTCAGCCCACTCAGCGTCGTCGTCCAAGGCCTGCTTCAAAAAGGCGGCCTGGCTCGGCGACCAGAAGTGAGCCTGGTGCAGGGCCAGGTCTTTGGGGAGTGGCCGGTGACGCCCAATGAATGCTTCAATGTCGCTGGGCGTTGCTGGCAGGCCGAGTTGCTGAAACAGTGCTGACATGCTGTGAAATTCTGCTTCCATATTACCCTCCGTTATTCATGGTGAGTCAGCTGTCAGCCTAAACGATTAGGAGGTCGGCAGTAAATCCAGCCTCAACCCCGCATTCCACCCGCCGTCGACAATAAACTCAGAGCCTGTTGAGTAGCTGCTTTCGTCGGAGGCCAGAAACAGCGACATATTGGCCACTTCGGCGGGAAGGCCGACCCGCGGTAAGGGATGATTGACGTAGAAGGCATTGTCCTCGTCGCTGGGCTGGGCACCTTCTCCCGCGCCGTGCATGTCGGTGTAAATGCCACCTGGGTGGACCGTGTTCACGCGAATATT
This sequence comes from uncultured Spongiibacter sp., assembly GCF_964011655.1. NCBI lineage: Bacteria > Pseudomonadati > Pseudomonadota > Gammaproteobacteria > Cellvibrionales > Spongiibacteraceae > Spongiibacter > uncultured Spongiibacter sp. Next base: position 27,536 of record NZ_CAXGPO010000019.1, read on the forward strand.
GTAGGGGCCTAATTCAATGGCGGCCGACTTGCTTAGGCCGCGAACCGCCCACTTCGACGATACATAGGCGCTCAAGCCGTTTTTTGCTTGCAGGCCGTCGATAGACGAAATATTAATAATTGAACCGCCGCCGCTGCGCTTCATTGGCTCGATGGCAGCGCGTATGCCGAGGTAGGGGCCGAGCTGATTAACCTTGATAACGCGCATGTAGTCATCGCCGTCCGAATCGGCAATGGCGGCTGCGTGGAGTATCGCCGCATTATTTACCAATATATTGAGCGGCCCAAAGGCCTCGGCTTCGGCAATCAGTGTTTGCCAATCCTGTTCGCGCGATACATCGGCATGCACGTAGCGAGCATTCTCGCCTAGCTGTTGGGCCAGTGCCTGCCCGGGCTCATCCAGTAGGTCGGCGATTACCACTTTGGCGCCTTCTTCTACAAAACGTTTGGCGGTGAGGGCGCCCATTCCGCGCGCAGCACCGGTGATAATTGCGACTTTTCCCGCGAGCCTAGCCATCGATTTCTCCTGTTATTTTGTTAAATTCTCTGCGCATTTAATCGGTGACAAACTGTGCGGTCAATTGTCCAATAGGAGTAGGGCGTAGGTGTTATTCAATATCGGTGCGCCGCAGTTAAGGGAGGGTAGATGAAAAGTACAATCGGCATCGCGCTGTTGCTGCTGGCGGCAGGTCTAATGTGGTTTTATTACCAACAACAAGCGTGTTGCGTTGCGCCCCTTGAACCGCTGCCCATGACAGAGGGCAAATCCTCCCCCGGGGTGACTTCTAATCCGCCATCGCAAAAACAGGCAACAAAAACAGCAGACGGTGTGCCAACTGCGCCACCACTGGATTCGGCGCCGCCACTGGATTTGCGTTTGCCGACTGACTACACAGAGGACGCGACGCCATTTGAGCCTCAAACGAGTCGCTATGGTGTTGAGCGTTGGTTTGAAGAGGGCGATAAGCCGGAATCAAAATTAAAGCTGAAAAGTAAAATCTACCTTAAAGAAGATGCAACGCTGGATAAAAGTTTCAACGCTTACGATGAAAAGGTCGATGGTGTGGAAATGGGCTTTGAGTACAAAACGCCGTAGGCACGCTGGCAAAGTCAGAAACGTTGAGCAAAAAAAAAACCCTGCCGAGGCAGGGTTTTTTGTTTTTAGCGCTTGTCCAGTGGGACGAAATCGCGTTTTTCCGGGCCAGTATACAACTGACGTGGGCGACCGATGCGGTAGGCGCCGCTGATCATCTCGTTCCAGTGCGCGATCCAGCCTGGGGTACGACCCAGTGCAAAGATAACGGTGAACATGCTGGTTGGGATGCCGATCGCTTTGAGGATGATGCCTGAATAGAAGTCTACGTTGGGGTAGAGCTTCTTCTCAACGAAGTATTCATCTTCCAGGGCGATTTGCTCAAGGCGCTTGGCAATCTTCAGCAGAGGGTCATTTTCCAAACCAAGCTCAGCCAGTACTTCATCAGCTGCTTGCTTCATTACCTTGGCGCGTGGGTCAAAGTTTTTGTAAACACGGTGACCAAAGCCCATCAGGCGGAATGGATCGTTCTTGTCTTTAGCGCGGGCAACAAACTCGTCGATGCGTGAGGCATCGCCGATTTCTTCCAGCATATCCAGAACAGCTTCGTTCGCGCCGCCGTGAGAAGGTCCCCACAGGGCAGCGATGCCAGCAGAAATACAGGCGAAGGGGTTGGCGCCAGTCGAGCCAGCCAAACGCACAGTAGAGGTAGAAGCATTCTGCTCGTGGTCAGCGTGCAGCAGGAAAATCTTGTCCATGGCCTTAGCCAGTACAGGATTAACATTGCTGGGCTCGCAGGGGTTGCCGAACATCATGTGCAGGAAGTTTTCTGAGTAGCTCAGGTGATTCTGCGGGTACATGAAGGGCTGGCCGATGGTGTACTTGTAGGTCATGGCAGCCAGTGTTGGCATTTTTGCAATGAGTCGAATTGCAGAAATTTCGCGATGGTGTTCGTCAGCAATGTCCAGAGAGTCGTGGTAGAACGCTGACAGGGCGCCAACTACGCCACACATAATTGCCATTGGGTGAGCGTCGCGGCGGAAGCCTTTGAAGAACGTGCTCATCTGGTCGTTGACCATGGTGTGCATGCGCACTTTGTTGACGAAGGTTTCTTTTTCAGCTTGGTTGGGGAGCTTGCCGTAGAGCAGGAGGTAACAGGTTTCCAGGTAATCTGACTGTTCTGCCAGTTGTTCGATGGGGTAACCGCCGTGAAGCAGAACACCTGCATTACCATCGATATAGGTGATTTTTGATTCGCAGGCTGCGGTGGAAACAAAACCGGGGTCGTAGGTGAAATATCCGTTACCCGTCAGGGGGCTAACTTCAATCACGTCCGGGCCAATGGTGCCGGAATGGACATTCAACTCCAGCGTTTTGCCATCGATACTCAGAGTGGCTTTCTTATCGCTCATTTGACGGGCTCCTGTTACTTTCTTTTCATAGCTTGTGGCGGTGGTTTCTGCTGTCTGACAATCGGCGTGGTGATGCTGAGCGCAACAGGCAGAAAGGCTCCCTGCAAAATTAGGGAGTCACAAATATAGAGAGCTAAAACGTTTTGTCAACGCTGACCACATTTTACCCTGTGATTGCGGCCGTGGGAATGTTTGATGTTTTCTGTACTTTATGCTGCCCCCGTCGATGCGTGCGCGGTTTTGGTGCGCCGCAAATCTTATGGCGCCATAATGGCGCGAAATAGTCCCGCAAACCCTTGATATAGCGCTTTTTTGGAGGGCAATTTCGACTAAAGGCGTGTTTGTAATTGCGTATGTATAGCCCTATAATGCGCGGCGTTTCTTCTCGAGCCCCAGTGCTTGCACCTCTTAGGAAGAAGCCCGGGAAGGAGAGCCCGGCAAACTTGATAGATCCACTTCCGTTGAACCGCCCGTAGTAAAAGGGCCTGAAATAAAGTGTGGAAAACCGTGAACGATAAACGACCTGTGAACCTGGATATCGGGACAATCGCACTGCCGATTACCGCATATACCTCAATCATGCACCGCGTCAGTGGTGTTTTCCTAGTGGCCGGTATGGCCGTCTTATTCTGGTTGCTGGGCACTAGCCTCAGTGGTCCAGAAGGTTTCGCTCAAGCCAAAGAGTGTTTGTCATCGTTCTGGGGCAAGCTGATTGTCTGGGCAGTATTAGTGGGTATTAGTTACCACGCTGCTGCGGGAGTGAAGCATTTGGTCATGGACGCCGGTATCGGTGAGTCTATGGAAGGTGGCGAGAGAGGGTCCAAACTGGTGCTGCTGACTACAGCGGTTCTGGTTGTACTGACGGGGTTATGGGTATGGTAGTTAAATCAGTAACAAGTTTTGGTCGCAGCGGTCTTTCAGACTGGCTGGTTCAGCGAGTATCCGGTGTTGTTCTGCTGGCTTACTTCTTGGTCGTAGGTGGCTACTTGGTTTGCGAAGGCAGCGCGATGGATTACGCCCAGTGGAGCGCGTTCTTTGCCTCGACATTTATGCGTGTCTTTAGTACTGCAGCGGTGCTGTCGGTAATTGCTCACGCGTGGATAGGTTTGTGGGCGGTCTCTACTGACTACCTGACCGAGCGTATGATGGGTGGCAAGGGTCTTGTCTTGCGCCTGGCGTTTCAGGCTGCATCAGCAGTTGTTCTGTTCACCTACCTCGTTTGGGGCATCCAGATTCTGTGGAGTTAAGTAATGGCTAATGTTCGTACTATTACCTTTGACGGCGTTATCGTCGGCGGTGGTGGCGCAGGTATGCGCGCTGCACTGCAGTTGGCCCAGTCAGGCTACAAAACTGCGGTAATTTCTAAAGTATTCCCTACGCGCTCTCACACAGTATCAGCCCAGGGTGGTATCACTTGCGCGATCGCGAGTGCCGACCCTCAGGATCAGTGGCAGTGGCACATGTACGATACCGTTAAAGGGTCTGACTACATCGGTGACCAAGACGCTATCGAATACATGACCAGCGTTGGCCCAGAAGCGGTTTTCGAGCTGGATCACATGGGTTTGCCGTTCTCGCGCACAGAAGAAGGTCGTATCTATCAGCGTCCCTTCGGCGGCCAATCTAAAAATTTCGGTGAAGGCGGTCAGGCGGCGCGGACATGCGCAGCAGCTGACCGTACCGGTCACGCCCTGCTGCACACCCTTTATCAGGGCAACCTGAAGAACAACACCGTGTTCTTTAATGAGTGGTTCGCCACTGACATTGTAAAGAACCAAGACGGCGCGGTTGTCGGTGTGATGGCGATCTGCATCGAAACGGGTGAAGTTGTCTACGTTAAGGCGAAAGCAACCGTATTCGCGACCGGTGGTGCAGGGCGTATCTACGCATCTACCACTAACGCTCACATCAATACGGGCGACGGCGTGGGCATGGCCCTGCGTGCTGGCTTCCCTGTACAAGACATTGAGATGTGGCAGTTCCACCCCACCGGTATTGCCGGCGCAGGGGTTCTAGTAACAGAAGGCTGCCGTGGTGAAGGTGGCTATCTGATCAATAAAGATGGCGAGCGCTTTATGGAGCGTTACGCGCCGAATGCCAAAGACTTGGCCGGCCGCGACGTCGTTGCTCGCTCAATGACACTGGAAATTCTCGAAGGCCGTGGCTGTGGCCCCAATGGCGACCACGTTTTCCTCAAGCTCGACCACCTTGGCGAGGAAGTGCTGGAAAGCCGCCTGCCAGGTATTTGTGAGCTGAGCCGCACCTTCGCCCACGCTGACCCAGTTAAAGAGCCAGTGCCTGTGGTACCAACCTGTCACTACATGATGGGCGGTATTCCCACCAATATTCACGGCCAGGCATTGACGGTTGACGCCAGCGGCAACGACCAAGTGATTCCCGGCTTGTACGCCTGTGGTGAAGTGGCCTGTGTATCGGTACACGGCGCGAACCGTCTGGGTGGTAACTCGCTGCTTGATCTGGTGGTATTTGGTCGCGCTTCAGGTCTGTTCATTGAGAAAGCGCTGCGCGAAGGCATCGATATGCGCGACGCCTCAGAGAGCGATCTCGAGCAGGCCAACGAGCGTTTGAACCGCGTTAACAACAGCAAAGGCGGCGAGAAAGTTGCCGATCTGCGTACCGAGCTGCAAAACGTCATGCAGAACCACTTCGGTGTATTCCGCCGCGGTGACTTCATGCAAGAAGGCGTGAAGAAATTGGCAGATCTTCGCGGTCGCATTGAAAACGCGCATCTGGAAGACAAGAGCAACGCGTATAACACAGCGCGTATCGAAGCGCTTGAACTGCAAAACCTCTTTGAGGTGGCCGAAGCAACGGCTATCGCCGCTGAGGAGCGCAAGGAAAGCCGCGGTGCTCATGCTCGCGAAGATTTCCAAGACCGCGACGATGAGAATTGGCTGTGTCATTCCATGTACTTCCCTGGCGAGAAGCGTGTTGGTAAGCGTGCGGTTAACTTCGCGCCGAAAACCCGCGAAGCTTTCGCGCCTAAAGTACGCACCTACTGATCAGGGGAGAAGAGAAAATGTTGAAAGTCAGTCTCTATCGCTACAATCCTGAAGTCGATCAGGAGCCGTACATGCAGGATGTCGAACTCGACACCGGCGGCAAAGACCTGATGGTACTCGACGTATTGGAACTGCTGAAAGCGAAGGACCCTTCGCTGACCTACCGCCGCTCTTGCCGCGAAGGTGTCTGCGGTTCCGATGGTATGAACATCAATGGTAAAAACGGTTTGGCGTGTATTACGCCGATTTCGGAAGCCTTGAAAAACGGCAAGGGTGGTAACACCTTGGTGCTGCGCCCGCTGCCCGGCTTGCCCGTTATCCGTGACTTGATTATTGATATGAGCTTGTTTTACAAGCAATATGAGAAGATCAAGCCTTACCTGATTAACAACACGCCAGCGCCCGCGATCGAGCGTCTGCAATCACCTGAAGAGCGCGCCAAGCTCGACGGCCTGTACGAGTGTATTCTCTGTGCATGTTGTTCAACGGCTTGCCCGTCTTTCTGGTGGAACCCGGACCGCTTCATCGGACCCAGCGGCCTGTTGCAAGCTTACCGCTTCCTTGCGGATAGCCGCGACACGGCAACTGAACAGCGTTTGAGCGAACTGGACGATCCTTTTAGCGTCTTCCGTTGCCACGGCATTCAAAACTGTGTCAATGTTTGCCCTAAAGGCTTGAACCCAACCCGGGCTATCGGCCATATTCGCAACATGTTGCTGAATCGGGCGAGCTAATCGCTGAGGGGCTCGAGAGAGCCCCACTTATTAGACCCTGCGAAGATAGGGCTAAAATCTGCGCGTATTGTGTCCTTTGGTGTCACAACGTGACACCGGAACAAAATACAACTCGGTGCTTACCGGCACTAGCGAGATAAAAAACGTATTGAGAGGGATTGGCTAAGGCCTGTGGTTTAAGCCGGCCTCGCGGCGTACACTGAGCGCTGCGGGCGTAAGACGATGCAAAACGCCTTATCGGGCGATGCAGCATCCGGCAGCCACGCCTCTCGTTATTAGGTGGACAGGAATGCAGAAAGCGTCAATGGAGCTTCTTTGGAAGAGCTCCCACATATCTGGTGGAAATGCGGGTTACGTCGAAGACCTGTACGAAACCTACCTCACTGATCCCAATGCTGTTCCTGAGGAATGGCGAAACTATTTTCAACAGCTCCCTCGCGTCAGCGAATCCGCTATCCGCGATATCCCTCATTCTCCGATCCGAGATCACTTCGCTCAGTTAGCCAAACAGCCGGTTCGCGCCGCTGCCTCGGCCAGTAGTGAGGTCAGCGAGCATGAGCGCAAGCAGGTACGGGTTATCCAGCTGGTCAGCGCGTATCGTCAGCGGGGCCATCAGGAAGCGCAGCTCGATCCGCTGAACCTGTGGCAGCGCCCGGGCGTACCCGATTTGGAGCTGCAATATCACCAGCTCAGCGAAGCGGACTTCGATACCGTATTTCAGACGGGTAGTCTGTACATCGGTAAAGACCAAGCGACCCTTCGCGAGATCTACGACTCGCTGCGTGAAACCTACTGTCGCTCAGTCGGCGCCGAGTTCATGCACATTGTGGATACCCGCGAGCGTGCATGGATTCAGCAGCGTATGGAGAGTGTACGTTCAAAGCCGGAATACGGTTTTGAGGCGCGCAGCCATCTGCTGGAGCGCTTGACTGCCGCAGAGGGGCTGGAGAAATCGCTGGGTTCAAAATACCCCGGTACCAAGCGCTTTGGCCTGGAAGGCGGCGAGAGCCTGATCCCAATGATCGACGCCATGATCCAGCGCGGCGGCGAATACGGCGCCAAAGAAATTGTCATTGGTATGGCCCACCGCGGTCGACTCAATGTTTTGGTCAATATTCTGGGTAAGAACCCCGCCGAACTTTTCGACGAGTTCGAAGGCAAGGTTCAATACCAGGGCTCGGCCGACGTTAAATACCACCAGGGCTTTTCTTCCAACGTGATGACCCCGGGCGGGGAGGTGCATTTGGCACTGGCCTTCAACCCGTCTCACTTGGAAATTGTATCGCCAGTGGTCGAGGGCTCTGTGCGTGCACGGCAGGATCGTCGTTTTGACCCCGTCGGGGAAAAGGTCGTGCCGATAGTACTCCACGGCGATGCGGCCTTTGCCGGTCAGGGTGTGGTCATGGAGACATTCCAGATGTCCCAGACCCGCGCTTACAAAACCGGTGGCACGATCCACGTCGTCATCAACAACCAAGTGGGTTTCACCACCAGCTTGCAGGAAGACGCGCGCTCCACGGAATACTGTACTGACGTTGCAAAAATGGTACAGGCGCCGATTTTCCACGTTAACGGTGACGACCCCGAAGCGGTGTTGTTCGTATCGCAGTTGGCCGCCGACTTCCGCCAGGAATTCAAGAAAGACGTGGTGGTTGATTTGATCTGCTACCGTCGTCGCGGTCACAACGAAGCGGACGAGCCGTCAGGCACCCAGCCGCTGATGTACAAGCAAATCAGCAAGCAAAAGAGTACACGCGAGCTCTACGTCAATAAGCTGCTTGACGATGGCACTATCGACAAAGCGCTCGCCGACAAAATGGCCTCTGAATACCGTCAGGCCTTGGACGACGGTCAGCACGTTGCCAAGAGCTTGGTGAAAGAGCCGAATACCGAGTTGTTTGTCGATTGGACGCCGTATCTGGGACATGCGTGGGATGTCTCGGGTGATACCCGCATTGACGCCAAAGAACTTAAAGAAGTGGCAGAGGCGGTTAACGCCGTGCCAGAGGCCTTTAGCGTGCAGCGCCAAGTGGCGAAGATCTATGAAGATCGCCGCAAAATGGCTGTCGGCGCCATGCCAATCAACTGGGGCTTTGCCGAAACGCTGGCCTACGGTTCCCTGCTCAATGCTGGCCACCAGGTTCGCCTTACCGGGCAAGACGTGGGCCGCGGAACCTTCTCGCACCGCCACGCGGTGTTGCACAACCAAACAGACGCCAGCCGTTATGTGCCACTGCAACACGTGGCCGATGATCAGCCGTCGTTTGATATTTACGACTCGCTATTGTCCGAAGAGGCGGTACTGGCTTTTGAATACGGTTACGCGACCACCCAGCCCAATGCATTGGTGATCTGGGAAGCGCAGTTTGGTGATTTCGCCAACGGCGCACAGGTGGTAATCGACCAGTTCATCAGCAGTGGTGAGTTGAAATGGGGCCGTTTATGCGGTCTCACCATGTTGTTACCCCACGGCTATGAAGGCCAGGGGCCTGAGCATTCATCTGCTCGCTTAGAACGCTTCCTGCAATTGTGTGCCGAGCACAACATTCAAGTATGTGTGCCCTCTACGCCGGCGCAGGTTTTCCATATGTTACGCCGCCAGGTTATCCGCCCGCTGCGCCGCCCACTGGTGGTTATGTCACCGAAGAGTCTGCTGCGTCACAAGGAAGCGGTATCAACGCTGGAAGAGCTGACGGATGGCCAGTTCCAGAATGTGATTGATGAAACCGACGATATCGATAAGTCAAAAGTGACGCGCATGGTGTTGTGTAGTGGCAAGGTCTATTACGACCTGCGCGACGCTCGCCGAGAGCATGGCAAAGACTCTATCGCTATTGTTCGTTTAGAGCAGCTTTATCCCTTCCCCTACGACGATCTGCGTGAAGTTATTGCGCAGTATCCAAACCTGAAGAAAGTGGTTTGGTGTCAGGAAGAGCCGCGCAACCAAGGGGCGTGGTACAACAGTCGCCACCGTATGGCGAGGGTAATTCGCAGCTTTAAACCCGAGAAGAATTTGCTGTTGGGCTACGTCGGTCGCGAACCGTCAGCGTCGCCGGCTGCGGGCTACATGGCCTTGCACATTGAGCAGCAAGAAAAATTCATCAGTCAGGCTTTGAAACTTTAGGCCGGACCAGCGCATAACCATAGACGCGTGCAGCGAACTAACGACAGGATGAAAAATGAGTACTGAAATCAAAGCGCCAACGTTTCCAGAATCTGTTGCTGATGGCTCTATTGCAACATGGCATAAACAAGTCGGTGAGGCGGTAAGCCGCGACGAGCCGCTGGTAGACATCGAAACCGACAAAGTCGTGCTCGAGGTTGTTGCACCAGCCGACGGTGTGTTGAAGGAAATTATCAAAAATGAAGGCGACACGGTATTGAGTGACGAAGTCGTGGCCGTTTTTGAAGAGGGCGCGGCAGGGGAAGCCCCCAAAGCGGATAGCGCACCCGAAGCAGCGCAAGCGCCAGCTGCCAGCGAAGACCTGAAGATCAGCCCGGCGGCGCGCAAAGCCCTGGAAGAAAAGGGCATTGATGCCAGCGCCGTAAAAGGCACCGGCAAAGGTGGCCTGATCACGAAAGAAGATGTGATGAATTACCAGGCGCCAGCTGCCAAACCGGCCGCTGCAGCACCTGCACCCGCAGCCGAGGTGGATGTGCCTGCCGGTGAGCGCGTTGAAAAACGTGTGGCGATGACCCGCCTGCGTAAGCGCATTGCCGAGCGTCTGCTTGAAGCCAGCCAGACCACAGCGATGCTCACGACCTTTAACGAGGTCAATATGAAGCCGGTAATGGAGCTGCGCAAACAGTACAAAGACCTGTTTGAAAAGAGCCACAATGGCACGCGCCTGGGCTTTATGGGTTTCTTCGTTAAGGCAGCTTGCGAAGCGCTGAAACGCTTCCCCGCAGTGAATGCCTCGATCGACGGCGACGATATCGTTTACCACGGTTACCAGGATGTTGGTGTGGCGGTTTCGACCGATAAAGGCCTGGTAGTGCCGGTATTGCGTGATGCCGACCACATGAGCCTGGCCAAGATCGAAGACAAAGTACGCGACTTCGGCTTGCGCGCTCGCGACGGCAAGCTCGGTATCGAAGACATGACCGGTGGAACCTTCACCATTACCAACGGTGGTGTGTTTGGTTCGCTGTTGTCGACGCCCATTCTGAATCCGCCGCAAACGGCCATTTTGGGTATGCACAAAATCCAGGAGCGGCCGATGGCTGTGAATGGTCAGGTTGAAGTGCTTCCCATGATGTACTTGGCGCTGTCTTACGATCACCGCTTGATCGACGGCAAAGACGCCGTGCAGTTCCTGGTCACCATTAAGGACCTTATCGAAGATCCTGCGCGCATTCTGCTTGAGGTATAAGGCCGCTGCTAGCGTCAATGGAATCCATGGTTTAGGTATTACAGGAAACAAATATGTCTAAGTACGATGTTGTCGTAATCGGGTCAGGACCGGCAGGCTACGTAGCCGCTATTCGCGCTGCGCAGCTGGGTTTGAAAACGGCCTGCGTTGAGAAAAACCGCAACAAGGCGGACAAGGTTGCCCTGGGTGGCACCTGCCTGAACGTTGGCTGTATCCCTTCTAAAGCGCTGCTCGATAGCAGCTACAAATATCACGAAGCGAAAGACGCCTTTGATGTACACGGTATTTCTACCGGTAAAGTGAGCATCGATGTGCCCGAGATGATCAAGCGCAAAGACGCGATCGTCGATCAGCTAACTGGCGGTGTCGGCGGCCTGTTTAAGGCCAACGGCGTAACCACCATCGAAGGTTACGGCAAAGTGCTGGCGGGTAAGAAGGTTGAAGTCACCGCGGAAGATGGTTCGACGTCAACGCTGGAAGCGGAAAACATCATTATCGCGGCTGGTTCAGTGCCGGTTGAAATTCCACCGGCGCCTATCGACCAAGAGGTGATTGTCGACTCAACGGGCGCGCTGGAATTCCAATCTGTGCCCAAACGCCTTGGCGTTATCGGCGCGGGTGTTATCGGCCTGGAATTGGGCAGTGTATGGGCCCGCTTGGGCAGCGAGGTTGTGGTGTTGGAAGCGCTGGATAGCTTCTTGCCGGCCATGGACCAGCAAATTGCCAAAGAGGCTGCCAAAGTCTTCAAAAAGCAGGGGCTGGATATTCGTTTGGGTGCACGGGTTACCGACACCGAGATCAGCCGTAAAAAAGTTAAAGTGTCTTACACACTGAACGACGAAGAGAAGGATGAAACCTTCGACAAGCTGATCGTGTGCGTGGGTCGCCGTCCGCTGAGCAATGGTCTGTTGGCCGCCGACAGCGGTGTGAACCTCGACGAGCGCGGCTTTATCTTCGTCAACGACCACTGCGAAACCGATGCACCTGGCATCTACGCGGTGGGCGATATTGTGCGCGGCCCGATGCTCGCTCATAAAGGTTCGGAAGAGGGCGTGATGGTCGCCGAGCGCATCGCTGGCCATAAAGTCAGCATGAACTACGACTGCATTCCGTCCATCATTTACACGCACCCGGAAATTGCTATGGTCGGCGCCACCGAAGAGCAGCTGAAAGCTGACGGTGTACCCTACAAATCAGGCAGTTTCCCCTTCGTTGCCAGTGGCCGCGCTCTGGCAGCCAACGACACCACAGGGATGGTGAAGATTCTCGCCCACGAAGAGACGGACCGCATTTTGGGCTGTCACATCATTGGCCCGAGCGCCGCCGACCTTGTTCAACAAATCGTTATTGCGATGGAATTCGGTTCCTCAGCCGAAGATATCGCCCTGACAGTGTTTGGCCACCCGACCTTGTCGGAAGCGGTTCACGAGGCGGCATTGGCCGTCGACGGCCGCGCCATACACATGCCGAATCGCAAGAAGCGCAAATAGATTTGCGGTAGTTCGCAAAATTCGGGAAAATACTGACCCGAATTTTGCGGCGTGCCGCAATGTGCAGAGGGAGCGGGCCATTCACTGACAGCGTATTGCCCGCTTAACACTTCCACAGACCGAGATGGTAAATCCAACATGAACCTTCACGAGTACCAAGGCAAACAACTGTTTGCTGAATACGGGCTGCCTGTGTCTAAAGGCTACGCCTGTGATACCCCGGAAGAGGCCGCTGCTGCGGCTGAAAAAATCGGCGGAGACAAGTGGGTTGTAAAAGCTCAAGTCCACGCTGGTGGCCGTGGTAAAGCTGGTGGCGTAAAGCTGGTCAGCAGCACCGACGAAATTAAGGCGTTTGCAGAGCAGTGGCTGGGCAAGAACCTGGTTACCTACCAAACAGACGAAAATGGTCAGCCAGTTTCTAAAATCCTGGTTGAGTCTTGCACCGATATCGACCAGGAATTGTACCTGGGCGCCGTGCTTGACCGCGGTACTCGCCGTATCGTCTTCATGGCCTCTACCGAAGGCGGTGTTGAAATCGAGAAAGTTGCCGAAGAGACTCCAGAGAAGATTCTCAAAGCAATCATCGATCCCCTGACTGGCGCTCAGCCTTACCAGGGCCGTGAACTGGCTTTCCAACTGGGTCTGAACCCCACTCAGGTTAAGCAGTTTGTAAACATCTTCCTGGGTCTGGCTAAGCTGTTCCAGGAAAAAGATCTGGCGCTGCTGGAAATTAACCCGCTGGTTATCACCACTGAAGGCAACCTGCACTGCCTGGACGCCAAAGTGGTTATCGACGGCAACGCGGTATACCGCCACAAAGACCTGCAAGCCATGCACGATCCTTCACAGGAAGACGAGCGTGAAGCGCGCGCAGCAGAGTGGGATCTGAACTATGTTGCCCTGACCGGTAACATCGGTTGCATGGTAAACGGTGCTGGCCTGGCAATGGGTACTATGGACATCGTATCCCTGCACGGCGGTTTCCCCGCTAACTTCCTCGACGTCGGTGGCGGCGCGACCAAAGAGCGCGTTACCGAAGCCTTCAAAATCATCCTCGAAGACAGCAACGTTAAAGCCGTATTGGTTAACATCTTTGGTGGTATCGTACGCTGTGACCTGATCGCCGAAGGTATTATCGGCGCAGTGAAAGAAGTGGGTGTGAGCGTACCAGTGGTTGTGCGTCTCGAAGGTAACAATGCCGACCTGGGCTCTAAGTTGTTGTCAGAGTCTGGCTTGGACATCATCGCGGCAACCAGCCTGACCGACGCGGCTCAGCAGGCTGTTAAAGCAGCGGAGGGTAAATAATGGCTATTCTGATCAATAAAGACACCAAGGTTATCTGCCAGGGTTTCACCGGTGGTCAGGGTACCTTCCACTCTGAGCAAGCGATTGCCTACGGCACGAAAATGGTTGGCGGTGTTACGCCAGGCAAAGGCGGCACTGAGCACCTGGGCCTGCCGGTGTTCAATACCGTTAAAGAAGCTGTAGAAGCGACTGGCGCAGAAGCGTCCGTTATCTACGTACCTGCGCCATTCTGCAAAGACTCCATCCTGGAAGCGGCAAACGCAGGTATCAAGCTGATCGTATGTATCACCGAGCACATCCCCGTACTGGACATGCTTGAGTGTAAAGTGAAGTGTGACGAGCTGGGCGTTCGCCTGGTTGGCCCTAACTGCCCAGGTGTTATCACTCCGGGCGAGTGCAAAATCGGCATCATGCCAGGCCACATTCACTTGCCGGGTAAAGTGGGCATTGTATCGCGCTCCGGTACACTGACCTATGAAGCGGTTAAGCAAACCACTGATTACGGTTTCGGCCAATCTACTTGCGTAGGTATCGGTGGTGACCCGATCCCGGGCTCTAACTTCATCGACATTCTGGAAATGTTCGAGAAAGACCCCGGCACTGAAGCGATCGTTATGATCGGTGAAATCGGTGGAACTGCAGAAGAAGAGGCGGCAGCCTACATCAAAGCAAACGTAAGCAAGCCAGTGGTTTCTTACATTGCCGGTGTGACTGCACCTCCAGGCAAACGTATGGGCCACGCTGGCGCCATCATCTCGGGCGGTAAAGGTACTGCCGATGAGAAGTTTGCTGCACTTGAAGATGCAGGCGTTAAAACCGTGCGCTCACTGGCTCAAATCGGTGATGCACTGAAAGAAGTTACTGGCTGGTAAGTTCGGCTGTAACGCTAAGAGGGCGGCTTCGGCCGCCTTTTTTGTGTCTGCTTATTTTGTGGCTTGAATCCGACGCATCGTCTTCAAGTCGTGCTTGTGTTAAAAAGTGAACTATGATTCACTCCTTGTGGTGAGACAGTGTTATGGCTTACAGAGAAACGCCACCCATCGCCAAACGTAAGGCCGAATTGCGTGAGCGGCTGCTGAAAAGCGCTGAATCATTGGTAAGGGAAGGGGGCTTTAAAGCGCTGACCATTCAAGCCCTCGCCGCCGATGCGCAGGTGAGTGTGGGGTCGGTCTACCGGTATTTCAAAAACAAGGACCAACTGGCGACGGAAGTCTTCTCCCATGCCAGCCGCCGCGAAGTGCGGGCCGTTGCCGACGCCCTGGAGGGCGTTGGCGATGCAAGGGGGCAGATCGTCGCTGGCACGCGTTGTTTTGCCGAGCGCGCATTTATGGCGCCCCAGTTTGCCTGGGCGTTGATCGCCGAGCCGGTCGACCCAGCCGTGGATGAGGCGCGTATTAATTTTCGCCGCGACTACACCGCGCTGTTCGCGAAAGTAGTCAAACGCGGGGTTGAGAGCGGAGAGTTTTGCCAACAACCAGCGGCGCTGGTAGCACCCGCACTGGTTGGTGCACTGGCAGAAAGTTTGCTCGGGCCGTTGGCAGAGTCCGAGCGCAGTAGCGACATGATTGATGAACTTTGCCTGTTCTGCTTGCGAGCGGTGGGGGCGAAAGACTAGGAGGGCTTATGGAGCCGTTGAAGAATCAAAACCCCAGTAGCGATGACGCCAATAACACAGTGAATACCCATTCGGTGTTCAACCAATCTCAAGCGCTGGAAAACACCAATCTCTTCGACGACGACATCGCCCTGCAGCAGGCGCTGACCAGCTATGCGCCGGGCGCTGCTCTCGATGCGCTGCGCGACTATGGTCAGCGCTGTGGCAGCGCTGAGGTGATTGCCTGGGGCTTTGACGCCAATGAGCAAAAGCCCCAGTTCGACAGTCACGACCGCTTTGGTCATCGCGTGGATGAGGTGCGTTTTCACCCCTCGTATCACAAGCTGATGAAAATGGCCTTGGAGCAGGGCATTCACGCGGTGCCCTGGCAGGGCGACATTGCTCAGGCCCACACACAGCGCGCTGCGTATAGTTATATGCAAAGTCAGGTTGAAGCCGGACACGGCTGCCCGTTGACCATGACCTTTGCCTCGGTGCCCACCTTGAATCTCACGCCGAGTATCGCCAAGCAATGGTTGCCCAAAGTGCTGGCGCAGGGCTATGAGCCCGAGAACAAGCCCTATTTTGAAAAGCAGGCCGTCACCATTGGCATGGGTATGACCGAGAAACAGGGTGGCAGTGATGTGCGTGCCAACACCTCGGTCGCCCGCGCTGTTGGCGCTCAGGGCCCGGGTGAACTCTACGAAATTACCGGCCACAAGTGGTTTTTATCCGCACCGATGTGCGACGCCTTTTTAATGCTGGCGCAGTCGGCGGGCGGCTTGAGCTGCTTTCTGGTGCCGCGCTGGCGACCGGATGGCGAGAAGAACTCGTTGTTTGTACAGCGCCTAAAAAACAAGATGGGCAACGTTTCAAACGCCTCCTCAGAGGTTGAAATGCGCGCTGCTCAGGGTTGGATGGTCGGCGAGGAAGGGCGGGGCGTTCCCGCCATCATAGAAATGGTCGCCTTGACCCGCTTCGACTGCATGGTGGGCTCTACCGCGGGCCAGCGCCAAGCCGTTGCCCAGGCCGCGCACCACGCCAGTCAGCGTGAAGCCTTTGGCAAGCGCTTAATCGAGCAGCCCCTCATGCAAAATGTGCTGGCAGACCTGCAGTTGGAGGTGGAGGGATCGTTGGCCATGACCCTGCGCATGGCTGCCGCGCTGGACGCCAAGACCGACGACGAAAAGCTGCTGCTCCGTTTGGGTTGCGCGGTAGGGAAATTTTGGATCTGCAAACGCACACCCGGCCATGCCTACGAGGCCATGGAGTGCCTCGGCGGCAACGGCGTAATTGAAAATTGCATTATGCCGCGTTTGTACCGCGAGGCGCCGATTAATGCGATATGGGAAGGCTCGGGGAATATTCAGGCGCTGGATGTGCTGCGCGCCTTTAATAAATCGCCCGAGGTTCAGCAGCGTTGGTTTACTGAATTGGAGCAGGTTCGCGGTCAATCGGCAGTGCTGGACCAGAGTATCGATGCGCTGCGGCAATCGCTGGCGGATCGCGATGGCGTTGAATACGCCGCCCGCCGCTTGGTTGAGCAAATGGCGCTGTGTCTGCAAGCGGCGCTATTGCTAAAAAATGGCGACCCTGTGGTGGCCGAGGCCTTTATCGCTTCGCGTTTGCAGCAGCCCCACGGCGTGTATGGTTGCCTGCCCAAAGGCGTGGATGTGGCACATATTGTTCGCCGTATTTTACCCGAACGTCTGTAAAGGTCTTGAAATTGGACAGCCTGTCCCCATAAAGCTTACACGTCCCGCTGGGCGAACGATAAATTAGCTTTACAGGTGATAGGCATGTCCACAGCAGAAAAAGAAACTCTGGGATTTCAAACCGAAGCGAAGCAAATGCTTCAGCTGATGATCCACTCCATGTACAGCAACAAGGAAATCTTCCTTCGCGAGCTGGTTTCTAATGCTTCCGATGCGGCTGACAAGCTGCGCTTTGAAGCGCTTTCCAATGACAGCCTGTTTGAAAACGACCCCAATCTTCGTGTGCGTGTAGAGGCCGACAAAGAGGCCGGCACGGTTAGCATTAGCGATAACGGCATTGGTATGAGCCGCGAGGAAGTGGTGGCCAACCTCGGCACGATCGCCCGTTCAGGCACCGCAGAATTTTTGAAAAATCTCAGCGGCGACAACAAGAAAGACTCGCAGCTTATCGGTCAGTTTGGTGTGGGTTTTTACTCGGCCTTTATCGTTGCTGAGCGCGTAGAAGTATTCACCCGTCGCGCAGGTGCCGATGCCTCGGAAGGTGTGCACTGGGAGTCGACTGGCGAAGCCGACTTCTCCATTGAAAGCTGCGAGCGCGCCGAGCGTGGTACCAAGGTGGTACTGCACCTGCGCGAAGAAGACAAAGAATTTGCCGATGATTGGCGACTGCGTTCCATCATCAAGAAATACTCTGACCACATCAGCATTCCCGTAGAAATGCTAAAAACGGTTACCGCGGAAGAGGGTGAAGAAGCCCCCGAGCCAGAGTTTGAAAGCATCAACTCCGCCACAGCGCTCTGGACGCGCCCGCGCAACGAAGTGAAGGACGACGAATACCAAGCCTTCTATAAGCACGTGAGCCACGACTTTGCTGAGCCGCTCACCTGGAGTCACAACAAGGTTGAAGGCAAGCTGGAATACACCAGCCTGCTATACCTGCCATCGCAGCCACCGATGGATATGTGGAACCGCGACGCGGCGCGGGGCGTTAAGCTCTATGTGCAGCGCACCTTCATTATGGACGACGCCGAGCAATTCCTGCCGCTGTACCTGCGCTTTGTAAAAGGTGTGGTGGACTCTAACGACCTGTCGCTCAATGTATCGCGCGAAATTCTTCAGCAAGACCCCGCTGTGGATGCAATGAAAACGGCGCTGACCAAGCGCGTGCTGGACATGTTGGGCAAGCTGGCGAAGAACGATACTGAGAAATACCAAACGTTCTGGAAGGCCTTTGGTCAGGTATTGAAAGAAGGCCCGGCTGAGGACTTCAGCAACCGCGAAAAGATTGCCAAGCTGCTGCGCTTTGCCACCACCCACGATGACAAGGCCGAACAGCTGCACTCGCTGGAAGATTACGTAGCACGTATGAAAGAGGGGCAGGAGAAAATCTACTACGTGGTGGCTGAAAACCATCGCACTGCGTCCAGCAGCCCTCACCTGGAAGTGTTCCGCAAGAAAGGTATTGAAGTCTTACTGCTTTCTGATCGCGTCGACGACTGGCTGATGAATCACCTCGCTGAGTTCGATGGCAAAGCCTTCCAGGATGTTGGCCGCGGCCAGCTGGACCTCGGTGAGCTGGAAAACGAAGACGAGAAAAAAGCGCAGGAAGAGCTGGCTGAAGAGCACAAAGACCTGATTGAGCGCGTTGCCAAGGCGCTGGGTGAAAAGGTTGAAGAGGTGCGCGCGACGAGCCGACTGACCAGTTCGCCGGCGTGTCTGGTAGTGGGTGACCACGATATGGGCGCGCAGATGCGGCGTATTCTTGAAGCCGCTGGCCAGGCGCTGCCCGAGTCCAAGCCGATTTTCGAGCTGAACCCAGAGCACCCGCTGGTGCAAAAACTGGACAAAGAGCCCGATGAAGACCGTTTTGCCGACCTTGTCGACATTCTCTTTAATCAGGCGCATTTGGCCGAGGGCGCGCAGCTGGAAGACCCTGCGGACTACGTTAACAAGCTGAATAAGCTGCTGCTGGAACTCAGCGCCTAGCGTAAGCGCAAGAACCACAGTGAATAGAGCGGCGCTTCGGCGCCGCTTTTTTTTCGACGCCGTTCTTCATCGCCGCAGCGCAATGATAAACTGCATGAAAAACAACAAGCGGAGCCGCAATGACGGACAAGCATAAAGTAGCCATAGTGGGTGGGGGCAGTTTCGGTACGGCAATCGCCAATATTGTTGCCGATAACGGCCATGATGTGTGCCTGTGGATGCGTAACGCCGAGCGCGTCGCCGAGGTGAACGAGCAGCACAGTAACAGCGCCTACCTGCCCGATATTTCCCTGAACCCCGCCCTGCGCGCCAGTACCGATCTGGCCGAAACCGTAAAGGGCTGCGACGTGGTCTTCGTTGCCGTGCCTAGCAAGTCTTGCCGAGATGTGGCTCGCCAACTGGCGCCGTTATTAGCCGACGGCACTATGGTGGTCAGCACGACCAAGGGTATCGAGGTCGACAGCAATGAACTGATGAGCGAAGTTTTGCGAGAAGAGCTGGGCAACGTCAGCATCGGCGTGATGAGTGGGCCAAACCTTGCCAAAGAGTTGGCAGCTCGGGAAATTACCGGCACGGTTATCGCCAGCGCAGATGAGCGGCTTACTCAGTGTATTCAAGACCTGCTGCAGTGCTCGTATTTTCGTGTATACGCCGGAAGCGATATCTACGGGGTGGAGCTGGCCGGTGCCCTGAAAAATGTCTACGCCATCGTCGCGGGTTTGGCCGCGGCACTGGGCGTGGGGCACAACACGATCAGCATGTTGGTTACCCGCAGTTTGGCGGAAATGAGCCGCTACGCCGTGCAAAAGGGCGCTGACCCCTTAACCTTTTTGGGCCTGGCCGGTGTTGGCGATTTGTTCGTGACCTGTACCTCGCCACTGAGCCGCAACTACCGCGTGGGTTATGCGCTGGGGCAGGGGCGGGATCTGAACGAAGTCGTCGCTGAGCTGGGGCAGGTGGCGGAAGGGGTGAATACCCTCAAGCTGCTCAAGCAGCAATCTCAGCAGCTGGATATTTACATGCCGTTGGTCAATGGTTTGTACGCCATCATTTACGAGGGCAAAACCGTGCAAGAAGTGATTGGCGATATGATGTGGGCGGAGCAAAACCGCGACGTTGAATTTGCAGTGCAGAAAAGCTGATGGAAATAGTCTTAATTCGCCACGGCGCGGCATCGTGGGATGCCGCTACCGATATGGAGCGCGAACTCACCGAGCGCGGTATTGCCGAAGTTGAAGCCGCGGCGCAGTGGCTTGGCCAGCAAGATTGGCGCCCCGAGGAAATCTGGGTAAGCCCTTACCGCCGCGCCCAGCAAAGCGCCGCCATTATCAATGCCGATTGGCAGCTACCCCAGCGCAATAAAGCCTGTCTAACCCCGGATAACCGACTCGAAGACCTCGATACCATGCTGTCGACGTTTCGCGGTCAGCGCCTGCTGCTAGTGGGGCACAACCCACTACTCAGTAATGCGCTGGCTCACTGGCAGGGCGAGTCACAATCCTATTGGGGGCTGCAAACTGCCAGTATGGCTCGTGTTGACGCCGAGGTGTTCGCCCCGGGCTGTGGCAACTTGCAATGGCTGCGTCACTTTCCGAACTACGCTCACAATGGCCGCTAGTACTATGACGACTGTCTCTGCAGAATCGCTCAGCTTTGAGGTGGAAGGTCTGCACATAGCCGCGCAAGCCTGGGGCCAGGCCGATGGTATTCCAGTGCTTGCCCTGCATGGTTGGCTGGACAATGCCGCCAGTTTTGCCGCCATTGCCGAGTATCTCCAGCAGCAGGGCAACCCGCTGCGCATTGTTGCGCTCGATCTGCCCGGCCACGGGAATAGCGATCACAAACCGCCGTCGGGTAACTACGCCATTTGGGACGATCTGCGAATTATCTGCGGTGTGGCCGAACAACTCGACTGGTCCCAGTACAGCCTGTTGGCCCACTCACGCGGCGCGATGATCGCGGCGCTGCTGGCGTCGGCTATGCCAGACAATATTCGCGCGGTCGTCTGCATCGACGGCTTGCTGGCCGACCCGCAAGCGGGTGAAGAATTCCCCAAACAGCTGCAGCGCTATCTAAACGGGTTTTCCAACAAGGGCCGACCGCCACGCGCGTTTGATACCCTGGAAGACGCCGCCGCCGCGCGTATTAAAGTAATGCCCATGAGCAAGCGCTCGGCTCGTGCCATTGCCGAGCGCGGTACCTATCAGGGTGACGACGGCAAATTTTATTGGCGCAGCGATCGCCGCCTTGCACTCGCCTCCCCGCATAAACTGACCGCAGAGCAATGGCGGGCCGTGCTGCAAGGCATTCACGCGCCGCTGCTGTTTATTGCCGCCAAACAGGGCTTTGGCCAGGAAATACTCGCACTAAGCGACGCCAGGCCGAAGGCCTTTAGCACACTGGATGTTGATGGCGACCATCACTGCCATATGGATAGCTGCGTTGAGGAAGTGGCTGAGGCAGCGGTGGCGCATTTTCTGTGCAATGCGGGTGGGGCGGAGTAGCGAGCCTGAATTTATACCGTTGATTTGTATACTGGCGTATATATGATCAAGGCAAGGGAATGTAGGTCAGAAATAAGGGAATAAGCCTTCGCTTCAGAGTTTATTGTGCATTGGAATGCCGCTTTCTATTCGAATTACCTTCGATTCCCAAATACATACTGGCGCCCCTGTTTTGATAAGAAGGCCAAAATGGTGAGGGGGAATATGTCTCTGTAATAAACTGTTAGGTGGTGAAGGTGGAATCTAATATCTTAAATGGACTTTTTACCCTTGCAGGAGTAGCTGTTGGTTTTAGTTTGTCGGAAGGGGCATCGTGGCTTAAATCGAATCGGAAAAATAGATATCTGAAATCAGCCCTTAACAGTGAATTAATTGCCATTAAAAGGATGATTCCGCATCGCCAAGATATCTTATCTAAAGCAGCGCATGCATTCTCAGACGGCCGGGTACTTGACCCCGCATCAACGCACTTCCCTAGGTCGGCGTACGAAAGTATTTTAGATAATGCTCCCGAATTACTTTCAGTCGAAGAGCAAGATTGTCTTCATGTCTCATACGAAAGACTGCGGGTCATAGACGAGCAAATGGACACTGCGGTCGCGTATTTTAATACAGTTAGATCTGCGCATTCTTCGCTTCACGCCGCAGACGCTCTCGCGCTTAAAATGTCGGATATGGAAGAAGCACTGATAACAACAATTCCACTTATAGATTCATTGATCCAAAACGATCCAATAGACGTGTACAACGATGTACGTACTTAATGATCAAGTGCGGTTAGCTGCTTACTTGTCCGCCCCCACCCCAGAGTAGGGTTCTGAATCATTATGAACTTTGAAGCCGAGCTGCGAAAAGCAAATATATTTCGGGAATCTCTTGATTTCAAGATGAAAGGTATCGTCATTCCAGGCGATATTAAGTCCAGACTATTTAATGGGTATTACCACCTATCTTTAGAGCACTTTTTTTCTGTCATGTACTTACTAAACCACAAGTTTTACGCATCTGCGGCGGCTCTCCTTCGGCCTCAATATGAGGCGGCGGTCAGGGGGGGGTACTTTCAAGATTATGCTACAGACAAAGCAATTGAAAAATTCATATCGGGTAAGTCAAGTCCAACACTTTCAACTCTTGTAGGCGATATTAGTACTAAGCTTGAGTCCGCCAAAGAGAGCTCGTTTTATCGGTTTTTTAAAAAAATTGAAGTGTCAATGAATGAGTTTACTCATGGAGGCATCTACCAAATTAACAGGAGGTTTACTCAAAGCGATCTTGCC
>NZ_CAXGPO010000020.1:0-49816 GCF_964011655.1 uncultured Spongiibacter sp.
GGTTAACTGGAAATCTCATCTTGGTCATGGTTCCAAAATCGGGGGAAAGGTCACCTGCTGGAAAATTGCTAGACAAAGCCCCAGACCAAATAAGTATGTGCCGCAAGCACCGATAAAGCGCATGGGGTTGGGCTTATCCATTGTTTTAGGAAGCAAGATTCCTGCGGCAAAAAGATATCTGCAACCTGTAACGAGAACCACAAACCACCAAACCCAACTTGGTTGAGGAGACAGGCTGAGAATATAGATAATAACCATTAAGGCGGGGGCAAACTCGGCCGTATTTGAGTGAGCACGAACCCATTTGTGCAAAGTATCTTCTGGGTCAGGGGAATGACCTATGAGTGTGTCAAACTTTCCTCGTCCAACTGTGACGACCCCCCCAAAATTATAAGCAATAAAAACAGCAATCCAATGCAGGTATAGTACGTGTTCACTGTGACTCCCTTCAGTGTTTATGCATAACGCCTTGCTCACCGGAAAATTGGCAGCGGAAAATTAATCCGAGTGCAGCGCCTTGTTATGCGCCTTTGTAATGAAGCTTTGGCTCGAGCAGTGTTAGCTGCTCTTGCTTTGGAGCCTCGGGATACTCATATAGCTTTGTATCAATTGTTGTAACTATTGCTTCTATCATTGGATTTCGATTCTTCTCACTACCACCAACATGATAAAAGTGCTCTCTGGTAAGAATGTTAAATTTGTTCCAATGCGATTCTATATACTCGTTCTTTCGATAATCATTGTGATGCCATGTTGATAGAATAAAGTCACAATGTGCCTTCGAAAGGCTTTCAAAAAGAGATATTTCGTGTGACTCATCCCAAGAATTAAAATAGTCAACATGTCGATCTATATATGGAGGGTCACAATATATAATGTCGCCAGTCTTTGCCTCTGAAATCGTTTTATCAAAAGATTGACACTTAAAATCAAAATCTTTAGCGGCGATCACTCTGCTAACATTTGACACTTGATTTACAATTTTAGTGACATATGCTTGAGCAAAGCGGTTGGGCTTTTTACAGAATGGAATATTAAACCCGCCTTTTCGGTTGAACCGAATCATCCCATTAAAACCTGATCGATTTACGAAAAGAAAATCTAAGGGGTTGTGGCTTTCATTAAATCTTTCCCTAATACTGTAATAATGTTCATCTCCTTTCTCTAAAAGCAATGCACCCTCTTTGACTAGATAACTTCGAACTATTTCTGGTGTGATTTCTCCCGACTTAATGGCAGAGTAGAAATTAATTAGGTGAGGGTTTGTGTCGCACATCAACGCTTTATCTGGGGCCACATTGAAAGCAACCACACCGGTTCCCATAAAGGGTTCGACCCATCGACCTTTGAACTCTTCTGGAACTAAACTTTTTATCCAAGGAACCAACTTTGTCTTTATTCCTTGCGATTTAATAGGTGGTACTGAAACCTTCATTACTTCGCCTTCTTAGGTGTGCCATTGTGTTTTGGCACGATTAAAGATGTATCGCCTTTTCTATAAGCAACAAAATCTTTGAGATTTGTAATTTTTTTAGTTCCGCCTTTACCATCAGGAATTGTGATCTTTTTATAGTTCATCCAATAATCATCGAACCACTCTTCTCCGAGCTTGGAGAACATTCCCTTGCCTTCGACAATATCAGCAATATTATTTATGCTGCCAATATTTGCTGTATTTCCACTTCCACTCTTATCGCTGGCTATTCGCCACTTCTCGGCAACGAAAAAGCTGAAGTTACCCACCACTGATGTAATAGATGTTAGTGAGTCCAAACTGTATATTTTAGTCTCATCTATATCACGAGAATCTACTCTGTCATATATAATTCCTAAGCAGTAGTGCCCAGAATAGGTTCCATAGGGAAACTGGATATTTTTTGTGCTAGTCCTGTCCTCAAAATATTTACCATGAGACCCCAATGTAAAACCATTGCATAAGTGAGGCTTGTTGGGCTGACGATATGTCGTTTTAAAATCGACAGCGAATCGAACAGAATCATCGTCATTATCAACGAATGATATATCTGGATAGTAGTTCTGATGATCAGCGAGGACAATTTTGTAGCCATGCTGTTCTGAAAGCTCCAGCAACTTTGGAAAGATGTGTATCTCAAGTATTTTTGAAATAATTTTAGTGTCTGAAGAAATTGTGTAGACATTCTTATATATGTCTATAAAACCTTTTATTGTCCATTGCCCATCCTCGCTACTTATATAGCCTTGCAGGGTCGTTACAAACTCTTTCAATGCTTTTTCAAAATCTGACTTTTTACTCACGTAACGATTCCTAAAGTTAAATTTATGATCATTCTACTATGAATTCCGATTTCGTTGGATGACGCATAACAGCCTGTTTATGAGGCCGGTTCGGCCTCATAATAAATATTACCGGGAGGCCATCTATCACGTTTCAGTTTCCTCCCAGGAAAGGTCTATCCCATTGTAGGGAAAGGACTATTCCTAAAATAAATCGCCTCAAATCCCATTAACAGGGTCGGTGATTTTGCCGTTAAGCCTGTTAAGTGGGTCGAGCTGTTTCTACAGAGGAAGTGGTGAGAAAATTGCTGGAATAACACACCGCTCCATCGGTAGCGGGGCAGCACATCCATCACTGCGTTGAGCGCTTAAGATAAATTTGCAGGCCGCCCGAAGCAAGCGTTTTCATTAAATGCTAACGTGGCACAGACAACAATCCCCTCAACACTGCCGAGCACGTCGGGAGCTGTACGGGAATTGCGCGAGGACTGTTTGAGCGAAGCGAGTTCCGCAGCGCCCGCAAAGCTCTCGTCGCGCGCAGGGGATCGACGGCGACAGCCGACGACAGTGATGCGGGGTGCGCTTTTTGTTGCCTACTTATTTTTTCGCACAAAAAATAAGTAGGTCGCCCAGCAGGGCGAAAACATCGCTACCAGCACCTACGATAATGAGCACTTCGCCGTACCATCAGGCAACTTCATCGCGGTTGACAGCGTGCCCCGCGACCGCAGGGAGTGCTTTGGGTAAACCGCTCCTACAACCACTCTGCTCCATAGCTGGGTCGGTCGCAGTCAGGCCCGCTCCTACAGGTCGGGGCACACAGCCCTCAACACCGTGCGTAGAAATCAAAGCGGAACCAAGAAAGATACACCGGCTATCGGTGAATAAGGCCGCTTAGCTGCCCTCTTCCCCATCCCTCTCATAACGCTGCCGCCGAGCCCGATCCGGCGTAATATGTATACGCATTTCCGTCTCACACTTGGGGCATTCCCAACAGGTAAACCCCTCGGGGTTAATGGCATCCGGGTCGTGAGGGTGACCACAGCGCGGACAGATAAAACCGGCAAGTTCTTCACGCATAGACTAGCTCAGCATCCTTACAAGCGATGAGTAATGAATAACGATGCTGCGCTGAAGTGGTCGCTATGCCATCTGCGCCATGACCGCATCGTAGTCCCAGTAGGCTTTCAACGAGGTGATTTTACCCTCGGCATTAGCGGTGTAGACCACCACCATGTCCACGATAATTTTCATATCGCCGGGCATGGTGTTCTCCATATGAACAACGTTGGCACATTCGTCGCCCGCTGGGTGAGAACTCAGAATGGTAAAATCGATACTGCCTGGGGCAATGATCATATCCCAAAACGCGGCGATCGCGTCTTTGCCTTTGTGCCCCAGCCCTGTTGGGTCCAGTGGGGAGACGCCGACCGGGTCCTGTACGACGGCATCGTCGGCAAACAATGCCAGCCACGCCTCGCGGTTACCCGCCGCCACGTATTCGCCCGATTTACGACTGGCTTCCAGCGCTAACTTTCCGTATGACATATCTTCTCCAATAAAAAACGCCGCCTGAATAAGGCGGCGATATCACAAACAGCTAGAAATATTAGAAGCTCAGTTTTACATCAACACCGTAGCTTTTCGGCTCGCCAAAATAGGCGGCCTGGTAGGCGCCGAGGCTGATGGAGTGAACTTTGTATTCCTCGTCGTCGAGGTTACGTCCCCAGAAGGCAACTTCCAGCTCGGTGGAGCCGATGGTCATGCCAGACAGTGCAACGCGGCCATTAACAACGCCGTAATCGTCGAGGAAGTAACCCTCAACATCATCATTAAAGGCGGTGCCGTAGCGCTCATCGGTCCAGCTGTAGTCCAGCGATGCGGTCAGCATTGAGGTGTTAGCGCCAGTGCCTACCGCGCGCTGATACTCCAGGCCAATGGTGTAATTGTGCTCTGGTGCGTAGGGCATTTCCGCTTGGTCAGCAATGTTTTGACCCTGAGTCGGCGCGCCATTGCGCTGGTCGATATACTCAACAAAGTCTGCATCGGTATAACCGTAGGACAGCTGCATGGTTAAGCCAGGTACCAGCACAGCCATCACGTCCAGTTCCAAGCCATCGATTTCAGCTTCACCCACGTTGTAAACGTCGGTGAGGAAGATGGTGGCATTGTTGGTCACCTGCTGAAGCTGCATGTCTTCATATTCGGCGTGGAATACCGAGGCATTGGCGGTGATGCGATTGTTCAGCCAGCTCGACTTCATACCCAGCTCGAAAGAGGTCATGTTCTCTTCGTCGAAGGGTGGCTGGAAGCCGGCTTCCGTACTGCGCACATTGTAGCCACCCGCTTTGTAGGCAGTAACAACTTTGGCGAAGGTGCTGAGGTCATCGCTCCAGGCGTAATCCAGAGTCAGGCTTGGGTTAAAGTTGCTCCACTCATCGCTGCCCGACTGCTCGCCGCCAACAAAGTACACGCTGCTGTCTTTGGTGGCCGAGCGCTTATCCACGGTGTAGCGACCGCCAAGAGTAACGTCTAAGCGCTGCTCCAGCGCTTCAGGCGACCAGGTAATCTGTCCGTAAGCTGCATAGGCCTTGGCGTCAGACTTAATGGTGCGGTCTTCCACGGGGAAAATTGCGAAGGTAGGCGGTACTGGCGCGGTGTCAAACTCTTCTTCCAGGCCGTCTTCTTCAAAGTAGTACAGGCCCGCCACGTAGCGAATATTCGCTCCGGCATCACCAACCAGCTGGAACTCTTGCGAGAACTGGTCCTGGTCGATATCCACGCTTACAGCAAAGCCGGGCGCACCGCCGCCGTAGTTCTGCTCAATGCTCTCCTCCAGTTCACGGTAGCCGGTGATCGACTTCAGGGTACCCACAGCGGTGTCCCAGGTGACGGTCAGACTGTGGCCTGAAATATCGGTATTACTGGGTTTAACGCCGCCAGACCACGAGCCTGTTTCCGAGCGCTGATCGCTGGCATTCGGGTACAAACCGGGTACAAAAGACTCGGTAGGCTGGTAGTACTGCTGAGGGCCTTCGATTTCTGAGAAGTCGTAGGCGTAGTCAACGGTGACGTTTTCGCTGGCGTCCCAACGCACGGCGACACGGCCGGCTTTTTTGTCTTCGGCGCCGAAGTTGTCACCACTGCCGGTGTTCTTCACCCAGCCGTCGTGGGCCGATTCCATGTAGGTGAATTTACCGGCGAATTGACCAACCTTGCCGCTTTCAATTTTGGTGAGCGACTGCCAGTAGTCGCGGTTGCCCACACTGACTTTCTGGCTAACGCCGAATTCGTCAGCGGGTTTTGCAGTAATCAGGTTAATGGCACCACCTGTGGTATTGCGGCCGTACAGTGTGCCTTGCGGGCCACGCAGTACTTCGATGCGCTCCAGGTCAGCAACGTCGCTGCCTAAGCCGATGCTGCGCGCCACATACACGCCATCAATATAGATACCAACAGCGGCATCCTGGGTGGTTTGGCTGTCGTTGTTACCCACGCCGCGCATGAAAATAACCAGGGAGCTGCGGCTGTTGGGGAACGGCGTAATGGTGACGTTTGGTGCTAAACCGGCCACGTCGGCCAGATCGGTAATACCGAAGCGGTCCAAACGCTCATTGGAAAATGCCAGTAGTGAAATGGGGGTGTCCTGAAGCGAACTCTCGCGCTTCTCTGCCGTTACCAATACTTCCTCTAGCGCGAGGTCGTTGGCAACGGCACCAGCCGACATTAGCCCGCAGATTGCGGTTGCCAAAAGTGAACGGCGGCCAAGAATTTTTGTCATGAGTATCTCCCGTGTCATACTGCTTTATTATTTATTGGAAGCGCAGAGTGTGCATCCATGCGCTACACCAGTAGCCGCCTATAGTCGCAGTTCCAAACCAGCACGGCCTATCGTCCATTCGGCTTAGCAAAAATCGAGTAGTTTCAACAATGTCTCACACCAGTGAATTTGCCCCACCCGCGCTACTGCAAAACCCCCATGTGCAATCGCTGCTGGCCTCGACGGCGCCGCGCAAAATACGCTTGATGCCACGGGTTCGCCAATTGCAGAGTGCCAGCAAGTCGGTGATTCTGGACTGCGGCAATGGCAGCCAATTGCTCGGTGAATACAGCCCTCAGCAACAGGGCCGCAGTCGCGGTTTAATCACCCTGATTCACGGCTGGGAAGGCAGCTCGCGGTCGACCTATTTGCTGTCTGCTGCCAGTGCCTTCTACCGCGCTGGCTATGATGTGTTTCGATTGAATCTTCGCGACCACGGCCCCAGCCACCATTTAAACCGAGAGCTTTTCAATTCAACCCTGCTTGAAGAAGTGCTGGGCGCATTGCGCGCCATACAGGCCAACTACCCTCACGACTGGCAGTTTCTCGCCGGCTTTTCACTGGGCGGAAACTTTGCCCTGCGACTGGCTGCCGCGGCCACCGAGGCGGGCATTCACATTCACCAAACCATTGCGATATGCCCGGTAGTCGACCCGGTAAAAACCATGGCGGCCATTGAGCAGGGCTGGTGGGTGTACGAGCAATATTTTGTGCGCAAGTGGAAGCGCTCGCTGAAAAAGAAACTGGCGCTCTACCCCGAGCTTAACTTTTCTGAGCAACTGCACGGCATGAAACGACTGCGGGACTTTAACGATTATTTTGTTCCCAACCACACGCCGTTTAACGAACCCGACGAGTATTTTCGCGCCTACGCCCTGAGCGCAGACTTGCTGAGTACACTGAGCAACCCCGCTCATATTATCGCCGCCCAGGATGACCCAATGATTATTGCCGAGGACTTCGAGCAACTGCGCGGGGTAAAACCGCTGAGTATAGAAACGCCGCGCTTTGGCGGCCATTGCGGCTTTGTTAAAAACTGGCGGCTGGACAGCTGGGTCGATGACCGAATGCTGGAGATCATCCAGCTGCGAAAGCAGCAGCCTCGACAGGCTGCCAGCACCGAAGCCGCAACAATGACCTAACGCGCCGCCAGCGCATCGCCAATGGCAAGGATTCGCAGCGCTTCGTCAACATGCAGCGACTCCACCAGGCGGCCATCCACAACAACCACGCCCAACCCCTGGGCCTCGGCTTCTACCCAGGCTTGGTGAATTTTTTTCGCTTGCGCTAATTGTTGCTCGGACGGGCCAAAGGTTTGGTTAGCCGCGGCAATCTGTTTCGGGTGGATCAGCGTTTTGCCATCGAAGCCCAATTGCACACCCTGCTCACAGGCTTGCACAAAGCCCGCCTCATCGTCGAGGTTAAGGTGCACGCCATCGAGCACATCCAAACCGTGGGCGCGCGCCGCCAGCACGCATTGGCTAAGCGATACCTGCAGGCCCAACCGGTCCGGAGTGTGCGGTACGCGAAGCTCCTTGGCCAGGTCCGAGGTGCCCATCACGATGGCCTCAAGCCGCGAATGGCTGCCCGCTATCTCGTCGATGGCCAATACGCCTCTGGGCGTTTCTGCCATTGCCCAAAGCTTGAGCGTCTCCGGCGCTTGTTCCTGAACAAGTAGCTGCACCACGGCCTGCACTTCGGCGGCGGATTCCACTTTCGGCAAGCACAGGGCGGAGATCGGCGCGTGAGCAAAGGCGGCAATTTCTTCTCGGCCCCAGGGCGTATCAAAGCCGTTAACGCGCACCACCAATTCGCGGTGACCGTAGCCACCTTCGGCGAGCGCATCCAGAATGTGTTGGCGGGCCTGTACCTTTTGCGACGGGGCAACGGCATCTTCAAGATCGAGGATCAATACATCGGCGTCGAGGCTTCGCGCCTTTTCCAGGGCACGGGTATTAGCGCCAGGCATGTATAACACTGATCGACGGGGAAGGTACGCCATTGAGGTCACTCCGCAAAAAAACGCCAAGTCTAGCATAGGGCTGAACCGGCGGATCGCCCAGATCAGAGGAATTACAATTGCGAATCATTTTCAATTAGCGCAAAATATCCCGCTGCTTTACCGTCGCCAACTTGAGGACTCTTCATGACTAAGTATGTGCTAACACTGCTGTTGCTGTGCCAGTTTGGCGTTGCGCAAGCCGCGCCGGACAACCGCCGCGCTATCGTGACGCACTACACCAATTTGGCACACGCGGTGTTCGACGATGCAGAAACGACAGCGCGAACGTTGCTGAGTCGTGTTGAGGCCCTGCTCGCCGAGCCATCAGAAAAAACCTTAATGACGGCGCGCCAGGCTTGGATCGCCGCGCGCATCCCCTACCAGCAAAGTGAGGCCTTTCGCTTTGGCAACCCAGTGGTTGACGACTGGGAGGGGCAGCTCAATAGCTGGCCGCTGGATGAAGGCTTGATCGATTACGTGGACCAAAGCTACGCCGCGAGCCTGGGCAATATCGCCGCCGACATGAATATCATCGCCAACCCCACTATTACACTGGGCGGCGGCGCGATAGACGCCACCACGATCACCCCGGCGTTATTACAGGACTTACATGAACTGGCCGGCAATGCCGCCAACGTGACCAGCGGCTACCACGCGATTGAATTCCTGCTTTGGGGCCAAGACCTTAACGGCCATCAAGCCGGTGCGGGCGAGCGCCCCTACACCGACTTCAGTAAGGGTGAAGCCTGCACAAACGGGCACTGCGAGCGCCGCGGTCAATATTTGCTGGCCGCGACACAATTACTCGTTAGCGACCTCGCCTACATGACCCAGCAATGGGCCGCCGAGGGCGACAACTATCGGCGCGAATTACTGTCTCTGCCCACCGAACAGGCACTGGCGCGCATCTTCTACGGCATTGGCTCACTGAGTTTGGGCGAGCTTGGTGGCGAGCGTATCAAGGTGGCCCTGGAAGCCAACTCAACCGAGGATGAGCACGACTGCTTTAGCGACAACACGCACTGGTCCCACTACTACAATGGCCTGGGCATCAGCAATGTGTATAAGGGCGAGTACCAGCGCATAGATGGCAGCTGGGTTCGCGGCCCCTCGCTAAGCCAAGCGGTTGCCGCATCGTCAGCGCAGGCTGACAAAGCATTAACGGCCGCCCTGAACACCACCATGGCGCGCCTGCAATTGCTAACGCAAGTGGCCGAACACCCGGAGCGCCCACAAAAATTCGATATGCTGATCGCCCCAGGCAATGCGCAGGGTCGCAACTTGCTCGGCAGTATTCTGCAAGCGCTGACAAACCAAACCCGCGCCATCGAAGACGCCGCAGCGAGCCTCGGCGTCAACCCCAACGCGATTTGACGCCTTGCCACGCAACCGTTTTTTCACCCTTGTCGCCCTGGCACTGATACCACTATCGAGCTGGGGCACTCCAGCCCTTGAGCGGCCGGCGCCTGAACTGAGCCTGCAGCAACAACTTGACTGGGCCGTCGGCCGCAGCTTTGCCCACCGCCCGTGGGTGTCGTCACCGGCAACCACAACCGCACGCGATGGCCTCGGCCCGCTATTTAATGCGCGAAGCTGCGCCGGCTGCCACCCAGGCAATGGCCAGGGCCAACTTCCCGTAAAAGGTCTTGGAACGGTACTGAGGCTGCCGAAAGACAGCCTGTTTGGCAGCCAACTGCAAGACCGCGCCCTGCCCGGTTTCACAGCGGAAGGCCGAATTGCCTGGCGAGTATCCCGCCATGCGCCCCGCCCCCACCGGCAATACCTTATCGCCGAGTATCGGCAGCTTTCAGCCTCGGCACGCTTGGCCCCCATGCTGATCGGTTTGGGCAAACTCGACGCCATTGATCGTGCCCAGATCCTGGCCTGGGAAGATGTCGATGACCGCGACAATGACGGTGTTTCCGGCCGAGCGGCCACACTGGATAACGGGCAGCTTGGCCGCTTTGGCTGGAAAGCTTCCCAAGCCTCGCTGCGCGAGCAAATTGCCCAGGCCTTTGCTGAGGACATGGGCATCGACAGCGCAATACGTCGCGCCACCCGCTGCGACCAAATTAGCGCGGCCGCTTCTGAGAACGACAGAATGGTTACCCGCGCCCGCTGTGAGCGCGCCTCTGGCGCCGACCAGCCCGATGGCAGCGAAATCAGCCCGAAGATTCTCGGCGCGGTTGAACACTACATTGCCAATTTAGCGATCCCCGGCAGCAGGGCTGACCACCATGGCCCCGCCGCCAGAACCTTTGCCGAAATCGGTTGCGCAAGCTGCCACCGTCCAACATTCGCCACCGCCAGCGGCACGATTTATCCCTACAGCGATTTGCTGCTTCACGATATGGGCAACGGCCTGAATGACGGCGTCGCCGAGGGCGCGGCACGCCCCGAAGAATGGCGCACTGCGCCACTGTGGGGGCTTGGCATCCGCAGCGCAGAGGCGGACAATACCCGACTGCTCCACGACGGCCGCGCGAACAGTATTCGCGAGGCGATTGCCTGGCACGGCGGCGAAGCCCGCGCCGCGAGGCAGCGTTTCAACGCCTTATCGCAAGCACAGCAGGCCCGTCTACTCGAATTTTTAAAGGAATTGTAAATGTCTACCCCAGCGACCCTGATACAACACTGCCGGAAGTGGCTGTTGCTGCCCTGTTTCAGCCTGCTCGCTGCCTGCACCCCGCCCCCCGAACAACAGCTGCTTGAAGACACCGCGCAAACCAGCTTGCTGCCCGCTCACCGGGATTTTGCTCTGGCGGCAAAGCAGCTTTCTCAGGCCACCCAGGCATTTTGTAAATCGCCTGACGACGCGGGGCTACAAGCGGCCCGCGAACATTGGCGACACAGCGCGGTAGCGTGGTCGGGGCTGCAAGTAAAAAGCTTCGGCCCCCTGATGGAAGACAATCTAAGTTGGCAAATCCAGTTTTGGCCAGATCGTAAAAACCTGGTCGCTCGCAAGCTCGAGGGCCTGATCGCCGAGCATGCCGACGCCACCTCCTTCACCGCCAGCACGATCGCCGACGCGAGCGTAGTGGTACAAGGCTTAAGTGCGCTGGAGTATTTACTGTTCGATGAAAAAGCGGCTCAGCTTGATCGTTATCAAACCGCCTCGTTGCGTTGTCAGGTGCTGAGCGCTATCGCCGAACATCAGAAAACGTTAAGCAAAACACTGCACGAAGCCTGGCTTCCCGATCACGGAAACTACCTTGGCACCTTTGCGCAGCCCGGCCCTAAAAACCCGGTTTATCCCGACCGCCAACAAGCCATTGCGGCGCTTTTGGAGTCGCTGGTTGCCGGTGCCGAATTGATAAAACGCGATAAGCTTGAGCGGCCTCTGGGCTTTGCCAACAGCCGGGGCCTAAGCCAGGTGTATCTGCTTGAGTGGTGGCGTAGCCGCTTCTCTCGCGAAGCCATTATTGGCAACCTCAATGCGTTGCAGCGCCTTTATCTGGCCGATGAACTATACGGGATCGACGACTATCTGCGGCAGCATCAGCACAGTGAGCTGGCAGAGCAAATTACCAGCACCTTTGAAAAAACCATTGTCGCTGCGCAGGCGGTTGAGGGTGACCTTTTCTCGGCCGCGACTGATCCAGCGCAAAAACCTCAGTTGCTCGCACTTTATGCTGAGGTACAGCAATTACTCGACTTGCTAAAAAATGCCCTGCCGGATGCTCTGGGTATCACCCTGAGTTTTAACGGCGCCGACGGAGACTAGTATGCAACGCCGCACCCTGATCGCTGGTGCACTGGGTTTACCCGTGGCTGCAGCACTTTGGCAGTTCACATCCGCCCCAGCGCAGGCCAACTATAGCCCGGTGTGCAGCGCGGCAAACAATGCCGAGGGCCAGCCAATACTGGGGGCAATGCACGGTGATCACTGGGCTTTTACGCTGCCGGGTGACGAGCGCGGCCACGATAGCTGTGTACACAATGAGCGAGCAGAAGCGCTGTTTTTTGCGCGTCGCCCCGGCACCCACATTTATGTTGTCGACCTGAAAACCGGCAAGCTTCGCCATAAAATCAACGCCGCCGAGGGCTACCATTTTTACGGTCACGGCTGTGTAAGCGGCGATGGCCGCTACCTTTACACCACAGAAAACCACGTTGCGGATGACGGTCGCGGCGTTATTGGCGTCTACGATTGCTACGACCAGTATCGATTGATCAGCCACATGGATTGCGGCGGCATCGGCCCTCACGAACTCGCCTTAATGCCTGATGGCAAGCACATTGTGGTGGCGGTGGGCGGCATTAAAACGCTGCCAGCGAGTGGTCGTAAAACCCTCAACCCCGGAGCGCTTGAACCCGGTTTGAGCTACCTGAATTTGGCGGAGCAGCGCGTCGTCGCATTCATCCCCTCCCCCGACGCCCAACTGAGCTTGCGCCATTTGGATGTCAATACCAACGGGGATGTTGTGGTGGGCGGCCAATATCAGGGAACGACACCCTCCGCCAAGCCACTCATTTACCACCATCGGCTGGGTAGTGAGATGCTTGCACTGGATATCAACACCGAGCTGGCCATGCGCAACGACTATGTCGCCAGCGTCGCCACCGACGATCAGCAAAATGTGCTTTGCAGCTTCCCCCGCGACAATCAACTGGGGTTGTGGTCAATACCCCAGCGCCGCCTGCTGCACAGCTGGCGCTTGCGGGATTGCGCTGGCGCCGTGTATGACGCCGCCAACAAACAGTTCATTGTAAGCAGCAGCTCCGGACAGCTAATGGCTGCCCGCGCCGGTGAAGACAAGCTGTCAACACTGGCCTACCTACCGGGCCTGCGCTGGGACAATCATTTAAGCCTGATCCCACCACATCTGGCCAATACCCTCGGCTAGCCACAGAGACGCTATGAAACGACGCCAATTTGTTAAACACGGTTTGAGCGGCGCGGCACTGACTTGCCTGCCGCGTTTTAGTCTGGCGATGGCCTCGCCGCCAGGCGGCAACAGTGACAACGGCGAGCGCTACGATTACGTGCTGCGCGCAGAGCGAGGTAGCGCGACCTTAGTACCTGGCAAACAGAGCGAGATACTGGGCTTTAACGGGCAATTCCCCGCACCGACCATTCGTGTTCGCCAGGGTGAGAGGCTGCGCCTGCGCTTCGAAAACCACCTGGATGAAGCCAGCACCATTCACTGGCATGGCATTCGCATTGACAACGCGATGGACGGCGTACCGGTGCTGAGTCAGGCGCCTGTTCAGCCCGGTGAAAGCTTCCTCTACGATTTTGTTTGCCCCGACGCGGGCACCTTTTGGTATCACCCCCATATCAACTCCATTCGCCAACTCGGCATGGGAATGGTCGGGGTATTAATAGTGGAAGAGCGGGAACCGCAACCCTACCACGAGGTGATTATCGGCCTGAAAGATTGGCGGCTGGATAAAAACGGCGACTACCTGCCGCTCTCCATTCCCAGAGAGGCCTTCCGCGATGGCACACTCGGCACCGTCAACACAGTGAATGGCCGCCAGCAACCCACCATTGATATTCCCGCCAACCAGGCCACGCGCCTGCGCGTGCTGAATATGGACAACACGCGGGTATACCGACCGCGCCTGGATGGAAATTCGCCGCGCATTCTCGCCCTGGATGGCAGCCCCGTAATCCCTCACCGCCCCTTTGAATTAACCCCACTGGGTGCGGGCATGCGTATGGATCTCGGTTTTGTCGCCCCGGAGCCCGGTAGAGAATTTGTTCTCTACGATCAAAAAGGCCGCTTTGGCATCGAGCTGTGTCGCCTGCGCACGGTAGACAGTGAACCGCCAACACCACAGGCAAACACCGTGACGAGTTTGCCGCCCAACCCGATTGCAATACCCAACCTTGAACAGGCCGAATTACTGCGCTTTGTCTTTGAGTGGCAGGGCGCGCTGTCGCCGCTTGACCGGGATGGAAATGCCGACCACAGCTTTTGGCTGATTAACCGCCGCGCCTGGGGTTCGCACGGCCACCATAGCCTTCCCGAACCACTGGCGACACTGAGCCTTGGCAAAAGCTATATCGCCGAGTTGCACAACGCCACGCCGCATACCCACCCTATTCATCTACACGGGTTGATTTTTACTGTATTGTCTTCTAATAAACGTAAGGTAACCCCCTATCAGAGTGACACCATACTGCTGGAGAAGAACGAACGTGCCCGCATCGCCTTCGTTGCCGACAACCCCGGCCGCTGGATGTTTCACTGTCACGTGATTGAACACATGAAAACGGGTTTAATGGGTTATATTACTGTGACGTAAATTGTAAGGAGCGCTATTGAGAGTTAGCCACCAACGCGGCACTGAGATATCCTTTGCGCACTTGGACACGGACATCCAGTAATCTCATGACGCTTACCCGAAAAGCCACTCTGATTATCGCTAGCACCATGCTGTTTACCATTTTTTCTGGTTTGCTGGCACGTGAGCTAATACTCAACCCTCATCTGAAGAAAATCGAGAACGCTGCCGACCTGCGTGACGTAGATCGCTTCGAGCAGGCGGTTGACCGTTACCGCGCTAATCTGGAGAGCCGCATTGGCAGAATATACGCGGCAGCAGGCTTGCTTCAGGGCCTTGAAGGGCAACTCGATTGGTCCCCGGTAATCTTGCAACTCGCCCATATAGGCGGCTATGGCGAACTGGATTACTTTATCCTCGCGGATGAATCCGGTGAGAACAGAATTGTAAAAGCCGGCGAAATCGCGGAAAAAACCCGTCACCTTCCCGACAACGCCACCCAAGTTGAGATATTTAACGAGGCAGTATCGCGTCTTGACCAACAGGGCAGCGCCAGTATTTCCGGCTTGCTACTAAGCGAGGGAGACGGCCCTCTGATCTATGCTGCTGGCCGAGCCAACTGGACCACGGATAAACTGCCGTCGATATATTGCGGTGCGCCGTATCGATGATGCACTGATCGCATCGCTGGGTGAACGGCTCGGCCTCACCGTGAATGCCATGACTCACGATGAGAGCATCAAGCAACGCGAGCACTATGGCGTCGGGCTGGGCCAGCGCAGTGAAGATGACACCTTGTACTCCCTGCTCAGGAACGACGCCGGCGACGTTATCGTACACATGTGTTTCAAAGCAGCACCGCGCGCCTTTGACGACGAAATTTTCAGCCCAACCATCGTCGCGGCCCTGATCATAGCAACGCTGTCTTGGGCGGTGGTCATCGTGCTTATGAAACGCGCCGTTATCTACCCCATTGAAAACCTCGCCCAGACCATGCGACGAATACGGCAGTCGAGTAACTATCAGCAAAAACTCAATTACAAACACAATGACGAGCTCGGCAAACTGGTCGATGAGTACAATGAGCTCCTGGAACATGTCGCCAACCACACCAGCAAGCTCGAAGCCTACTCTTACAAAGATGCCCTCACCGGCATTGGCAATCGCCGCCTTTTTCAAGAGCGCCTGGACTACCTGTGGAAGCTGGCATCGCGCCGTCAGCTAAGTCTCAGTGCCATTGTTTTCGACCTGGATTACTTCAAACAGTACAACGACCGCTACGGCCACGACGGCGGCGACCATGTATTGCGTCAGTTTTCTGGCTTACTGAAAAAACGCTTCACCCGCGAAACCGATGTGATTGCCCGCACGGGTGGGGAAGAATTTATTGTTCTGCTCTTCGATGTGTCCAAGGCCAATGCCCTGAAGTTGGCGAATAGGCTCGTAGGCGATTTACGCTTATTAGCCATCCCCCACGAAGCCTCGCCGCAATCTGGAGTCGTCTCGGTTAGCGCCGGGGTTGCGTCGTTTACCCCAATCAAAGATAACAGCCCCGACGAGCTGATTAGAAAAGCCGACGAAGCACTTTACGAGGCAAAGGCAGCGGGACGGGATCAGGTGTCTATCAGCCCTGATTCACGCGCTTGACCGCATCACGCCATCTTTCGCGCAAAAGAATTCGGCCATAAAAAAACGGGGGCTTCAACGCCCCCGTTTTTCGTTCGCGCCGCTGTTGTTATTTACCCGACTCTGCACTCAGGCTAACAACGTTACTCGCCGCGCCGCTGCTCACTTCAGCTTCGGGCTTAAGTATCGACTCAACAGGCTCCGCTGCGCCACTGCTCGCGCGACTGCGCTTGGCTGTGGTCGCCGACTTGGTTGAGCTGGCTTTGGTGGATGCCGCACGTGCCTTTTTAACCGGGGCCTTAGCAACAGCACCGCTGCCGGCTTTCTTCACGGCTTTTTTGGCAGGCGCTTTCTTCCGCGCTTTGGGCTTCTTGGCCTCCGCTTCCTGCTTGCTGATATCCGCCTTCACCGCATCCAGCAGTTCCTGGAAGGCTTTCTCGACACATTCGCGGTAGAAAGCAGGGTCCGGCATGCTGTCGCGATCACCTAGAATCGACATGGTCACGACACCGGATGAGCTAAATACCAAGTGGAATAGCCCTACGCCCGGTGTGAGCAGGCCCAGCCCGTAATAGCGCACCATCTGCGCACCCGCGGAATACAGTGGGAACGGAGGCCCCGCGACATTCGACACCACGGAGCTGATACCCAGAGGCAAGTGCTGCGTCAATTCGTTATTGACGTAGGTGTTGACGATGGGCCGCGTCATTGCTGGCGGCATCACGCCGGCCAAGCGCAGCACATCAACCAGGGGCGAGTTTTCTCCGAAGGCCTTGGCGTCCTGGCTGCTTTGATAAATGGCTTTCAAGCGCGCCAGCGGGTCATCCAGCTCGGTGTGCACTTCGACGAACACCGACCCGACCTGGTTATTCTCATCAGACACCCCGCGGCGCGTGCGCATGTTCAGCGGGATGGACACCGCCAGGCTGTCCTCGGGTAATTCGTTGTGGTGCTGCAGGTATTTGCGCATCGCCCCGCCGACCACCGATAACACCACATCATTTATTTTGACGCCGCTATGGTTCTTCACAAGCTTGACGTCTTCCAGCGAGAACTCTGCTGCTTCAAACACGCGGTAGGGGCCAACAGGCGTGTTAAAGCGCGTGCGCGGCGAGGTGATAGACGGCATGGGAATGCGCTTGCGCGCAACGCCCCACGCCAGCTTGCCCAAATCCGCCAGGGTATTGGCGGCGCCGCCCAGCATTTTCACACTGTTTTTCAGCTGATTAACAGCCGTCGCCGTTCCCAGATACAGCGGGCTTGGCGCGATATCGACCATGACTGTTTCCGGTGCTTCCGGCACCGCCTCTGGGTCGGGCTCGAGGTCGTGAATCACCGACATAATTGACGAGCCGCCAGCGCCATCAACCAGTGAGTGATGCATCTTCGTGTAGATAGCAAAGCCCCCTTTCGGCACACCGGGGATATTGTCCAGGCCTTCGATAATATAGGCCTCCCAAAGCGGGCGCGACATATCGAGTGGACGGGCGTGTAGGCGAGCAATCAGGATACACAGCTGGCGCCAATCGCCGGGCTGGGGTAAGGCGAGGTGGCGAATGTGAAACTCGACATCAAAATTGGCATCTTGCACCCAGTAGGGACGGTCAAGTTTACCAGGCACATTCACCAATCTGGAGCGGAAAATTGAGTGTTTCTTTAAACGCCGCTCAAAGTTTGCGATCACACCCTTAAAGCGCACAAAACCACCCGGCGCCGTCGAGGGGTCATAAATACCCATTCCCCCAACGTGCTGTGGTGTATTGGGGTGTTCCAAATTGACAAACGCGGTATCGAGTACGCCTAACTGCTTCATCCTTTAAACCTCATGTTCCTGTATCCGTGCAACGGCCGATCAGTAAATTATTGTTTTGGGGCCACACTGCACACCTCTCCAGCTCAATGCACAGTTTGTTCCAACAGTGTAAAACTGAATGCTGCTCGGCGCTATAGCCTGATGGCCCAATACTGGTGACAGTTTGGGCCAGTGCCCACTCCTAGCTCTGCCCATCCTTGGTGCGGCTGCGCTGACGCTCCGGCGGCGGAGCACCAACATGAGGCACGTTGCGTTGCCGCGCCAGTTCTATCTGCTTTTGGCGATCGCGAAAACGCTGCCGTTGCTCGTCAGTGAGCGTGTCATGGCACGCGGGGCAACTTACCCCCTCTTCATATTTATCGCTCTGCCGGTCGGCATCGGTAATGGGCCAGCGGCAACCGTGGCACAGTGCGTATTCACCCGGCTCCAGGCCTTGTTTCACAGATACTCTGTTATCAAACACAAAACACTCGCCCTGCCAAAGGCTATCGGGCTGGTCGACCTCCTCCAGGTATTTGAGAATGCCGCCCTCCAGGTGATAGACCTCTTCAAACCCTTCGCGTTTCATAAACGCTGAGGCCTTTTCACAACGAATGCCGCCGGTGCAAAACATGGCAACTTTTTTGTGCTTGGCGGGGTTGTAGTTCTGACGTACATATTCCGGAAATTGGCGGAAACTCTCGGTTTTCGGGTCTACAGCCCCCTTAAAGGTGCCAATCTCCACTTCGTAGTCGTTGCGCGTATCGATCAGTACCACATCGGGGTCAGAAATTAAGGCGTTCCAATCTTTTGGCTTTACGTAGGTGCCCACGACTTCGTTCGGGTCGATGCCGTCGATCCCCATGGTAACGATTTCTTTCTTCAGCTTTACCTTCATACGGTAAAAGGGTTGGCTGCTATCGAAGGACTCTTTATGGCTGAGATCTGCCAACCTGGGGTCAGCTTTCAGATAGGCCAATAGACTATCGATGGCCTCGCGGCTGCCTGCGACGGTACCGTTAATGCCCTCTTCGGCCAGCAGCAATGTGCCGCGAATATTCTGGGCAAGGCAATGGTCAAGCAATGGCTCTCTCAGTTTGTGGAAGTCTGGCAGGCTGACAAACTTATACAGCGCCGCTACAACAATGTTTGACATATCAGCCCTTGGCCTCCTTTTTACTGCCACCGAGGCACTGCGGCGAATCGGGAACCGCTGCCGTTTTTTCCTGCCATTCCTCAGGGCTAAACAGGTGAAGGGCCAGCGCATGTACCGGTCCAGCTAATTCCTCGGCAAGTGCAGCGTAGACGGCCTGGTGTCTGGCCACTCGCCGCTTACCGCTAAAGCCCTCGGCAACAATGACAAGCTTAAAGTGAGTTTCAGAGTCTTTGGGCACGCTGTGCATATGACTTTCATTGGTCACTTCAAAGTGAGTCGGCGACAAGGCATCTGTAATTTTGTCGCGAATGGCCTGTTCAATGTGCATGGTGCTCTACTCCTGCTAAATCCTCGCCCATTATACACCGCGAGCACGCCGTGCTGCGGCGACAGCATCGGCAGCCCAAAGAATTAATTCGTCGGCCTCATCAATGAGTTCCTCCGGTGCAAGCCGGTAGCTAAGTTCAACCCATTGATGTCGGCGTTGGTATCGAAACGGCGGCAAATCGCGCTGTTCATAGTTGCCGGTATTGTGTGAATCCACCTTGAAATACAGCTGCTCATCAGCGATCAGCGCGAACATCAGTCCGTCGCAAAAGATGCCGTAGCCGCCAAACATACGCCGCGCGCTAACTGCGCCCAGCGGCTGTAACTGCTCCAACAGGTAGGAAATACCTTCATCCACAGGGCGCCGCCTCAATTAACGCCAGTCGCTCGGCCAGCAAGTCTGCGTTGGCAGCGAGTCCCCAGCGCATATAACCGTGTTCGCCACAGCGATAAACCCGGCACAGTAGTCCCTGCTTCAGGGCCTGCATCGCCCACTTTTCCGCCTGCCCCAGCGGCATTTTTAGCGTGGTAAATAGCGGCGTCACCGCACAGTGCTCGACGTCGCGCCCAAAGCAGCGCAGCAGCTGTTGCGCCTGTTGTTGGGCGGCAAGCGGCAATTGCTGCCTCATCGTTTCCTGCCATTCACGGTCGGCGAATAACTGCTGGCCAATCAGCTGCGCGGCATGATTAACCGACCAGGGCCCAAGTTGCTCGCGCAAGCGGATAATCGTCTCTGGGTGACTCAGCACGGCGCCCAGACGCAGCCCGGGCAAACCAAAGAACTTTCCTACCGAGCGCAGCAGCACAACGCGCTTATCGACCAACAAGGCATTGGCCTGATAGGCCGGCACACAATCCACGTAGGCTTGATCAATTACCAGGCAACCCTCTGGCGGCAGTAGCGCCAACCACTGCGCGACAACGCAGACCGGGAGTTGCTGGCCATCGGGGTTATTGGGGTTGATCAGCACTAAATACCGAATATCTTGCTCGCGAATTTGCGCGGCCACTGCCTCGCTATTATAGTCGCTGAAAAACCGGCAGTGATGCCCCCCCAGCTGCCAGCGGTAGGCGTGTTCTTCGTAGGCCACGGCGGGCAACAGCACATTGCCCTGAGGGTACAACTGCGGCAGCAACTGAATTACCGGTTGGCTGCCACCACACAGCAACAACTGCGCAACATCAACCTGGTAATAGGCCGCTGCCGACGCCTGTAATTGAGGGTTTTCATAGGGCAATTCCG
Organism: uncultured Spongiibacter sp.; assembly: GCF_964011655.1. Taxonomy (NCBI): domain Bacteria; kingdom Pseudomonadati; phylum Pseudomonadota; class Gammaproteobacteria; order Cellvibrionales; family Spongiibacteraceae; genus Spongiibacter; species uncultured Spongiibacter sp. Next base: position 20,457 of record NZ_CAXGPO010000020.1, read on the forward strand.
TAAAGCAATGGCTCGGCAAGGCCGGAACCGGCCAGGGCCAGGGGTTGATCCCGGTGGCCAGATTTAACAAGGGCCTCGGCATGCCTTCGGGGTAGTGAAGCTCATTGGGGTCGCCACCGTGGCGAGGCGGCACGATTCGCTCGCTCATAGTAATGCTCCCACCAATGCACTGAGCAACCACACCGCGCAAACCGTATCCACTAAACGCACACTCCGCCGCACATCCCCCGGCTGGGGCAAGCGACCTGCGCCCAGCGTCGCGCGCTGTTGCTGCTGCCCATGGTAATTGGCGGCGCCTCCGACGGTGATGCCCAAGGCGGCGGCGCCGCTGGCCATTACCGCGCCGGCGTTAATGCTCTTCCAACGCCACCCCTGAGAAACCAGGCAGCGAATCGCGCTCGCGGAGAAAGACACCAGCGCAAAGCTCAGCGCGGTGAGCTGAGCGGGAATAAAATTCAACACATCATCGCAGCGCGCCGCCACGCGGCCGAACAAATTAAAACGCGCATTGCGGTAGCCCCACATCGCATCCAGGGTATTGCTCAAACGGTGCACCAGCACCCCGCAAGGGCCCGCCACGGCAAACCAAAACAGCGAGGCAAACAGCGCATCACTGCTATTTTCCAGCGTCGTCTCGATGCTGGCACTGAGCACCTGGGCGTCGTTGAGCTCCGCCGTGTCCCGGCTGACTATGTATGACAAAGCCTGCCTGGCACCGGGAAGATCACGCTGTTCTAACGCCGTTAAAATCGGCTGCACATGCTCGCGCATACTCTGCCAGCCGACGGCCAAATACAAAATGACCACGGACAACAGCGCCTCCAGCAAAGGGGAGAATTCGCTCAGCACAACACTGATGCCATAGAGCATAAGCACCGGAGGCAGCACCGCGACGGTGTATGCCAGAGCACCTGCCCACAATTTGAGAGAGCCACTTCCCCGGTTGAGCCTGGCCTCCAGATAATGCGCAAATCTGCCAAAGCCAACCAGTGGGTGGCAGCGACGCGGCTCGCCCAATACACGATCGGCAAGCAATGCAAGCAGAGCGAGTACTGCGGTGGGTATAGTGAGTTCTGTCATGGTATTGGCGAGCTGCGCGGGCACAGCCATGATCTCAGGTGAGTCGATGCAAGGGGCGGGACTGTAATCAAGGGGCAATCGGCGGTCAAGGTTGGCGCGGTTATTCGCCCTGCAAGCGGTAGAATTCGACGGCGTTTTCCCACAACACACAGCGCGCATCGCTATCGCCCAGTGCATTGCCGATGATCTCAATATCTATTGGATTAAATGGCCTAGGCGAGCGCGTTGAAGGTAAGTCAGTGCCGAACATCAAGGCCTTTGGGTTAATGCTATGAAGGCGTTTGACGACCTGACTGACAGCGAAGTCGACCCGCCCAAAGCCCGTTGCCTTAACCTTGACGCCCCTCTCAACCAAACGATACAGCAGCGGCAACCCGGCCTTACTCAAGCCCAGGTGATCAATGCTTACCGCCGGCAGCGCACACAGCGGCGTTTCCAATTCTTCCAGTGCTGCGCTGTCGCAGTAGATTTCCGTATGCCAACCCAATAGCTCGTGCACCCGGTTCGCAAACGAAAACAGGTGCTGCACCGACTCCGAGCCCCCGCGCCGCAAATTAAAACGAACGGCGCGAACCCGCTGGCGGTCGAGTGCCACCAAAGTATCATCAGGGGTGTCATGGGGCAGCTGGGTAACGCCCACAAAGTGCGGGCCGAGGCTGGCGAGCGCGGCTTGCAGGTAGGACTGATCAAAGCTCTGAAATGACCCAGACACCACTGCCCCGCCGGCAATGCCGAGGTCAGCGGTCTGGTGGATGTAGTCGTCGACGGTAAACGCAGACGGCAGAAAGCCCTGGTTGCTGGTCAATGGGTAAGCGGGATCGATGATGTGCAAATGTGCATCGAAAATAAGATGGTCCATTGCCACTCCGCTCCAACGTTGGGTCGCTGCTCAGGGCCGTGAAGATGCCCGATGAGCTTGATCAAAAATCATACAGCGCATCCAACATGGCAGATGAATAGCCACTTTGCAAACCTCAGTGCGCAGTAGCCAGCTGTGACTTAGCCGCTATCCACTGAGACATATACTGATGACTGCGCAGGCTGTGGTGGCGAAGCATGGCACCGATGAAATTGCCCTGGCGATGAACAGCCAGCTCGCCAGATAGCCGATCAATACGCGACCGGAGCGCTTGGCTTGGCTCTGCGGACGTAAACGGCGCCAGGCAGCGCACGGCGCGCTCTTGGGCACTGCGCCAGTTCGATTCATCGCGGTATAGCGACACCGCTGCCTCAATCAACGCCTGCGGCGAATCCGCAACCACCCCGCCCCAGTTGGCTGGCGTATCCACCATCCCCTCCGCGCCAATGCTTGTGGTTACCGAGGGAGTTGCCTGCTCCATCGCCTCCAGCAGCTTGCCCTTTTGCCCGGCACCAAAGCGCAGAGGCGCAATACAAACACGGGCCTGTCGCATCACGGCGGCGGCATCTTTGGCCCACCCTTTGAGCAAAAAACCCTGTTTTTCACTGTGCAGTTGCTGCGCTTTTGGAGGCGGGTACGCCCCGTACACATGACACTGCGCCGACGGCAGTTGCCGGCGTATCTCGGGCCACAATTCGCTGCGTAAATAACGCAGGCTGTCCCAGTTTGGCTCGTGTCGAAAATTGCCAATACAGATAAAATGGCGCCGCTGCGCGTAAGGCAGCGGCGACGCCGTTCCACCTTCACTGCTAAAAGGCAGGTGATGCAGCAGCTCGGCACTAACGCCGTAGTGGGACTGCAGCAGCGATATCTCGGCAGTAGAAATCATCAAGCTCAGGTCGCATCGCCATATGGATGCCAACTCGCGCAGCGCCAGCTCACTACTCAGTAGCTCGCTATCGGGCCGCATGGTGTTCTGCCCGCGCTTGAGCGCCTGATGGCGGGCGTCGCGCAGGCAGTGAAGGTCCTGAGTATCGAGTATGCACATCGCCTGCGGGCACTCTTTGGCCACCCGCCAGGAAAATTGCTCCTCGGTGAGAAAGCGGTCAAACACAACCAGGTCTGGCTGCATTTTTCTAAGCAATTGATTGAAGCTATCGCAATTTAGCCGAATCTCGACCTCATCCACCGCGATGTCGCTAAGCGGGTAGCGGTGTTCAGACAGTGCCGCCGCACAGGCAAACGTCACCCTGTCGCCAGCGGCTTGCAGACAGCGAATCAGTGACAGTGTGCGCCGCCCCGCCGCAGACGAATTTGGCTCGGGCCAAACGTGGCCGATATATAAAATGTTCTCAGGGGCGCTCAATATCGCCTTCCTTCAGATTGCTAGTCAAAATCGCTGTACGGAATGGGAGGCTCAGGCGGCGTGTAAATGGGCTGCCAGCGATCATCGAACTGGTACTTCACATACAGCGATGCATGATTGGGCTCGTAGAAATCAGCTCGATAAATATCTGCTGCCAACCCTATATACCAGTGGCGACTCACGCGCCGCTCTATCGCCGCTTCCAAAAAATACCCGGGGCCACCGCCAGCGCCGCCGCCAGTGGCGAGTTCATACAAGGGGTCCTCATCGCTCTGCGAGAACGACACGGCTCCGCCGAGCAAGTAAGACCAGTGTTCACCAACGCGACCGAAGTAGCGCACCGGAATGGACAGCGATACGTACTGCTGCGGGCTGTAATAGGCACCGTGTTGCAAGCTGTATTCACTCAGGTTCTTATCGTAGCTCAACCACATGGCATTGAGGCCGATACGCAGGTTGCGGTTCTCCTCGGCGATAATACGGCGGTAGACGCCCCCCAACAGCCCAAGCCGCTGGTTGTCGGCGACATCGTCGCCATGCAATTGATGAACCTGCGCGCTCGACCAGTAGCCGTAGCGGCCGCCCTGGTCATAGTTCAAACCCAATTTAATGCCGCTGCGCAGCACCCCGCCCCACTCCTTACCGGCCCCGGTGGCGCCGTTTGGAACCGTCATACCCGCGTAGGACAGCGCCGTGCCGGTTTCGGGTCGTCGAGACGCCGTGGCAGACCAGCCGAATTTACCCAGTTTGCCGCGAATCGACGCGCCCCCCACCCAGTCTTGTTTGGTAAAACCCAGTGGCGTGGTGCCGATATCCACTTGCCAGTTGCGCGCCTGCCACCCGACACCAACGGCGGTGCCGCTTGCCGATTCCTCAAAGGGTATGCGCGTGATGCCTGGCGGGGTATTGCCATCGGGGTCGAGATAGTCAACCTTCCCGGAATCGATGGACACACGATCGACACGCAGTAGCGCGTGTCCATCGTAGCGGGGAAAGGGCCAGCGCAACTCAATCGGAATTTGCTGCAAGCCCGTTCCGGAGCGACGCTCGGTGAGGTCTATGCCCGCTTTAATGTATCCCGACTGCCGTTCGCGCAGCTCGTCAATGGCGGCCACCACACTGCTACCCAGCCAGTATTCGCGGTCGGCATTGTCATACAGTTGTCGGCGTGCGTCTTCAGACAGCGCCGTATCAACGGGCTGCCCCTGCGCACGCTGCAAGGCGGCGTAGGCATAACGCTGCGCCGCCGACCAATCTTTTGCCGCAATGGCCTGCTGCATCGCCGTGCGCAACTGCTGATCGCTAACATCGCCGCGCTTGGGCAACAGTGCCAGCCACTGCTCGCTTAATGCTTGTTTTCCATACTGGCTTTGCAGCGTCGCCGCCTCTAACACCTGCTCACCCGTCAACCGTGCTCGCATTGAAAACAGCGCTTGCTGATGCTGCGCAAAGGCGCGTTGATCGCCAGATTTCCCGCTCAATCTCAACAGGGCCAGCAATGCCTGGGGGCGGTGTTCACCGCGAATATCAGCGGCATCGCGATAGTAGCGGCGGGCTAGAATAGCCTTGTCACGCTCGGCAAAGTACTGCCCTTTTGCCATCGCATAGCGCGCTGATAAGGCTTCCAACTCGGCATCACTCAAGCCGTTTGCATTCGCCTCGGTACGCAGTGGCCGATACCACCGTTCAAAGGCGTTGAGGTCGCCCATCTCCAACCAGAGCAAAGCCACACGTTGCTGCCTCTCGATACTCTGGGAGCTCATAGGCAACAGCGGCTCAATCAGTCCGCGAGCGCGCTCTTCCTCGCCCTCTTGCCACCAAATTTCCGCCAGACTGAGCTGAGTATCGGCATCATCGCGATAGCGCTCTTCCAGCGCCTGCAGGCTTTGCAATCGGCCCTGACGGTCATCGACAGGCAAGCCTGCCACCGCTTGCGCAAACTCCAGACGCAATAAATTGCTGCGCATGGCATTGCTGCGGCGCGCCCTGGGAATCGAGCGCAGCTGTTCTATGGCCAGGCCAGGTCGCCCTCTGGCTGACAGGTATAAGGCGTAGGCGAAAACGCCTTCAGCATCGCCGCTAACCCCGGGCGTTTTGGCCATATATTGGTCAGCACGCTCGCTATCGCCAAGTTCGATCATGGCCTCCGCGGCATCAAGCCGCTGCCACGGTGAAAGCGGCGGATAGCGCAATAGTTCCTCAAGTGCCGACGACACCGCCGCGCGATCTCCCGACTCACGGGCCCGCGCCAATTGCTCAACACATTGCTCGCGCAGCCACGCTCGCCGCAACGGTGCGACACGAGCACGCTGCGCCGCGCTGTAACGCCGGTAAACCTGCTCAGCTTGTCGCGGGCCACGCCACTGGCGGTGGAGCTGAATTCGCCCCCACAAAGCATCCTGGTTATCGGCTTCATGCGACAGTGCCTGGCGGTAGAAGGCATCTGCACCGGAAAAATCGCCCTCTCTGCGCGCCAGTTCAGCCAAGCCAATCAATGGCTCAACTTCACTACCCTCAATTGCCAATGCGTCGTAAAAGGCTTTGCGCGCACTGGCAAATTGCCCGGCTTCCAGAAGCGCTTCGCCACGGCGAAGTGCGCGCCAATATGCCGCGGTATCTATCAGGGAACGCCAACGCGATTGTTGGTCAGGATCGCGGTTGACGCGTTCCGCATCGCGAAAATAACTCAGTGCCTGTTGGTGCTCGCCGCGCCGCAAATATACAAGCCCCAAGCCACCCAGTACTTCGGGGTCGTTGGGGCGGCCGTTTAGGGCGTAGCGCAATTTGCGCTCTGCCCCGACGAGCTTGCCCGCCTCCAGTAACGCTAAGCCCTGGCTGCGCGCGCGATAGTGAGGGTCGCGCATTAAGCGGCGCTCCTCCTGCCGCATCTCCAATGCCAGCGCTTTGGCCTGTACCGCTGCTATATTGTCGGGAAATCGCTCGGCCAACAGGGTATGTGTGCGTATACGGCTCGGCCCGATGGGCTGCTCAGCAAGGGCCGCTAGCCAACGTTGCACCGCTTGTTGAGCGAGTGAGGGGTCATCGAGCAAATCGCGTAATATACGCTGACCAGCCTGGCTACCCGGATTCTGCGAGAGCAATTGATCTGCCAGCGCTAAGCGCAATGGCGCTACGTTGGGGTACTTGTCGTTCAGCGCGCGGAGCCGGCGTATAACGACGGGCCTTTTTCCGTCGACTCGCGCCAGTATCTGCAGATACTCCAATTCACTGGATAGCAACACAAAGCCGCGAGGGTAAAGCTGTATGAGTTGTTGCGCCGCTTCCTTTACCCGACCGGTTTTCGCCAGCAGAGTCACCTGCTGCATCGCTGATTTTTTGTAGCTGTGCAGAGCGAGGTAATCGGTAAGCTGCAAAAATGTCTGCGTTCCACCAAAACGCGCTTTCAACTCCGAAAGCATGCGCTCTGCGTCCTCAACATTGCCGTCGCGAACCGCAAGCCACACTCGGTACACATAAGCGCTTTGTGCATCTGGGTTGATCACATCCAAGCGCTGCAACTTGGCTCTGACCAAGTCATCCCGGCCCAGTAACTGCGACTCAATCAGCTGTATTTCGATGCTTCTTTGTAAGGACTCATCCACCGTCAGCGAATCAGTGCGCCCACCGGTGACAATGATGTCGGCCGTCGTCGCGCCCTCATCTGCCTCACGCAAATTCAGTGGATCGCGCTGCCACAGCAATACGCCGACCGCGCACGCCAATATAAGCCAGAGCAGGCCTGTGCGGTTCATGAACACCCCGCTTGCCAATTTGGCTGCACCGCGCCACTAGCCGAAAACCGCAGCCGACCCGTCATCCATGCGTCAGCAAATAAATCCAATACCCGATTGTAATAGTCGCGCTGGCCGAGGCTGTCGCTATTGGTTCTGCCATTGCGGACACGTTGCTGCTGCGCTTCCAGTAGCGTCGTTTTGCCGCTGTTCGACAGCATCGGTAATAGTGCAGCTGAGAAGCCCCATGGGCCGTTGCCGCGCGCCGTTGCACTGCCAATATTGACCACCTCGGGAACGTTTTCGCGCTCCTGGGTAAGCGCCAGCATCACGTCAAAGTGATCGCGCAATGCCGCTGCCGCCTTCGCCTCTGGGTGCAACATGCCCACCCAGAGATACACGCGTATCGCGTCATAACTACCCCGTTGCCCGCTTTTGGGGTCTTGTCGCCACGCGCCCTGGCGCCAGGCCACCCAATCGGGGCTCAAGCCATTTGCCGCCGTGTCGCGCAGCAAGTCGGGCAAAGCAGCGGCCAACTCCGGCCAAACGGAGTTGGGCTGCAGCTCAGCAAAGCGGCTAAAGATCTGCGGCATCCAATAACTCGGATTGAGCCGCAATGTATTGTCGCTGGCAAAACCCTCAGGCGCCGGCATCAGCACCCTGCCAACGGTGTCGATGACACGCGTTTCCTGCTCGGCGATATGCCTGGCTAGAAAATACCCCTGCGAGCGATAGTGGTGATCCCCCCAGAGGCGGCCCGCCTCAGCAAGGGAGTAGGCGATCCAGGTGTCGGAGTCTGCCGCTGAGTTGGCATCCAGCACCGCCCCGCCACTTTCCTGTGAGCGGCCCCACAACCAGGCGGGCAAATGAGTGCTTAAATCGCCCTTGGCAAGGTGTCTCTCTGTCCAGGCGTGGAGGTTTGCAAAGCGCTCCCGGTCGTTTGCCAACAGGGCAAAAAACATTGCGTAGGACTGGCCCTCAGAGGTCGTAATCTGGCGCGGGTCACTGCCATCAATAACCCGGCCATTCTCTATATACTGCTCTGCGAAACGCTGCCATGCGGGCCAGCTACACTCCGCCCAAAGCACGCTCGGGAACATGGCCAGCAATAGTGCCCAACACCGACGAATCACTCGTCCCCCTGTTGCAGGCGGCGACGCGCCACACCACTGAGTAAGCGCCAAAGCACCACGGCCAACATCAATACCACGATGATGCTGATAATACCGAGCAGCATTGGATAGCGAGAGAAGTGGTACCAGATAAGGTCCCAAACACGCAGTTTACCGACATAGTATTTATCGCCGACATTGAAGCTCGCTTGCCCTCCCTCTCGAAATACCACTACTGAGCCATACATCTCGGCAATTTTTCCGCTATCTGCCAGTGCCTCTCGCACCATGGCCATATCACTCGGTTGTGCAGCGAGCACGGCAACAACACTTCTGTCGTCGTTATAGGGAGAGCGCATCCCTAGCAGCGCCGCAAAGGGCCCACTGGCGCGCACTTCCACTTCCGCTGTTGCCGATGCCAGTGTTGGCGCCGCCCCGGCCCAGGTATCGCTTTCAGACACGATGTTCTTGCGCGGTTTCTGCAACATGCGCTCGCTGCGATCAAACAATAACGGCAAATCCTCACCGCCTTGTGCAAGCTGACCATTGGCGGCAATCAATAGCACATCGCGATCCTTTAATGCGGCTTCCTGCCAATCGTCATACAAGGCCATTGCCAACGCCGGGTAACCGGAACTGGCTCCCGCAAAGCCCATTAGCTGCAGGTAGGTTTGGATAATCTCTTTGTTCTTGCTGTCGGGCAGCAGCACAGCCGTTTCTGACAGGTCGGCCATACGCGTAAAGGGATAGGCGGCGTTAGCGAACGCACGCAGATTGGGCATCTCGATGTAGTGCGCGAAGCCGGTAAAATCAACGGTTGAATCGGCATCGACAACAGCGTAGCGCTGGGCGGGCGCCAAGCTTTTACACTCGCCACTATTGATACCGGCAAAATCAAACTTAAACTCCAGCTGATTGCGGCTGCCGACCTTGAAGGCCGGAATACGCAGGCGCTGATTAGCCGATAAGAAGCCATCATTCAGCAAGGGCACACGGAAACGCTTAGCCTCACCGGAGAACCCTTTGCGAGTTAAGTTAAACGCCTCAATAAACTGTTCATTAATGCTCAGGCTCATTTGCGAGCCACTGCCATCTTCAACCGGAGGCGAATATCGGTAATCCAACTCTACGGGAATACCGCGGCTGCGCCAGGTGAACAGATCGGGCGGAAGCTGGAAGCCCACCCTCACTGGTGGCGGTGTGCGCCCTTCAACTTGCAGTTGGTTGAGGTTATCAACCAGCTCGCCAAAGCGAACGGGGCGATCGGTGGGCAGCCAATTCGGCGCATCGTAGGGCTTTCTTGGCTCGCTTTGCACCGCCCGTTGAATCTCTGCGACAGGCCCGGATAACAACTCACTGCCCAGCACCAAGCCCCGTGCCGCCTGAACCAAATCGGCATCATCGCGCCCCTGGATCAACAACAACTTGGCTGCGGGGTTCTCAGGGTGACTGATCATTTGCAGGGTCGGCGCACTGACTGGAGGGAAATCCTGCAGCGCTTTCGGACGCTGTGTATTGGTCATAAACACCAAGGCGTGCTGCCTAGGCAAGCGCTCCGTTTCCACCGGGAAGCTCGCCCCGCGCCAGCTTGCAAGTGCCCCAAACCAGGATGTCACAATACCCGCTGCGTGCAGCCTTTCCAGGCTACCCTCACCAGTGAGCACTACCGGTAATTGCAGGGCGCGGTAATCTCGCCGATCGAAAAATGGCGCCGGCAATTGCTGCAGGTTGTTGGCAACGGGCAGCACGCGGCTGACCGTTCGCAGGCGGGTGTCACCGGTTAACTCTGCCCAAATGCTTGGGCTATCGGGGCTGTAACACTCTTCTGGTGGTTGCCCGACCAGTTGCACACGCACTTGGTTAAAGTCAGCTAAGTAGCGCGTGTTCAGCGGAATACTCACCTTTTGCTGCAAGCGTTTTTCAGGATCAACGGCCACCGCCGACATAAATTCGCCGTTCAGATACACCTTCAGGTGCGATAAATGGGGCACCAATGACGGTGAAAATGAAAAGCCCAAATCCAGCGTGGCTTCTTCAACGAGCTCGTCCAACCGTGAGCCAAAGCTGAGTCCAGCTGAACTTTCACTACCGCGCAGTAATACACTCTGCGGAAAGCCCAACTCAGTCAACGAGTAATCATAGCGTCTCAGCTCTTCAGCCTGCCGCCATTCGGAGGGCGCTGGCATCAGTTGCTCAGCCCACGTCGGCATACACACTGCCCATAGCAGCAACAGCAGCCATCGACAGGTGTTACTTGCTCTCAGTGTCTTGTCACGCTGACTCATGCTTCTTCCACCCTAATTAAAATTGGCTGAGGGCGAAGACTCTTCGCCATCCCCACCAGCGCATTAATTGTAGTCAGTAACTGGGGAAGCGGCCGCGGCCCCGCCCTCAGTAGACGTCGATAGCCCTGTATGCTGATGCTCATTACCGCCGCCATACTGGTCAGGGGTTTATCGACGCTCATATTTTGTTTCCAGCTCACCCAGTTATCAGCGCGTGCAAATGTACACTGCACATAATTCACCATGCTGCTTGGAGACTGATCACACAGACGCAAGCCGACAACCTCTCGCCCTTTAAATACTGTCGTCATGGCGAAACTGTATTCCCTGCCCGCGCGATCCATAATGACATTCACTTGCTGCCCCACTTGCTCTGCAGCATCTGGAGATAGCTCAACCCGCGCACCGCTTAAGGAAAAGTCTACCAATTGCGCGTGCAACAAATGCCCGCTTGGCAACTCCAGCGCTACAGGAAATCTCACCTGCACGCGATGGTCGCTGCGCAGCTGTTTCGCTTCGGCGGCAACGGCCACAGCGCCGCCCAGGATCAATAAGTTGTAAACCACCCAGAACAGGTTGAGTAAGACCGCACTGATCTCATTACTCGGCCCCGCATACAAACGCCACAAGCCAACCAAAAAACCAAAGGCGTTGAGTAGCACCAGCAAGATATACGGCCGGGACATAACCCAGTCGAAATATTTTTCGTGGATCAGCCCGCCTTTAGCGGTGACATTAAAGGTGCCCTTGTGTGGCGCAAACAGCGCCACCGTGGTCGGCCTGGCAATGTACCAAGACAACACCGTTTCGTAGACTTCCCCCCAAAAAGAGTGCCGATATCGCCCCTGAATTTTGGCGTTTACCACCGAGGAATACAGCATATGGGGCAACACATACAGGAAAATCATGATGGCGGGCGCGTAGATAATATAAGTATGCAGCAGCAAAAACGCGAGCGGCGCCAACAGGAATACTAAGCGGGGAATGCCGGATAGAAAGTGCAACATCGCATTGAAGTAACACAGGCGCTGTCGCAGCTTTAAGCCGGGACCCCGCAGGGGGTTATCCAGTCTAAGAATCTGCGCCATGCCCCGCGCCCAGCGAATACGTTGACCGATGTGGGCCGAGAGCGTTTCTGTCGCCAACCCGGCCGCCAGCGGCGCGCGTATGTAAGCGGAGTTGTAGCCGAGCCGGTGCAGCCGCAGCGAGGTGTGGGCGTCTTCGGTGACAGTCTCAACCGCAACACCACCAATTTCCTCCAGCGGGCCACGGCGAATAATCGCACAGGAACCACAAAAAAACGTCCCGTTCCACAGGTCGTTGCCATTTTGTATCAGGCCGTAAAACAAGCCGCCCTCGTTGGGCACTTTTCTGAAGTTGCTGAGGTTTCTCTCAAAGGGATCCGGTGAGAAAAAATGGTGGGGAGTCTGTACCAGCGCCAGCTTAGGATCACCTAAAAACCAACCCATCGACAGCTGCAGAAAGGCGCGGGTGGGAATATGGTCGCAGTCAAATATTGCAACGTACTCGCCGCGCGACTGTTTTAAAGCGTTGTTGATGTTCCCCGCCTTTGCATGGCGGTTATCATCGCGGGTAATGTAGTGCACGCCCACGTCGCGGGCGAAATCGCGGAAGTCATCCCGTCGGCCGTCATCTAAGAGGTAAATTTCCAGCTTGTCTTTGGGCCAATCCAAACCCTGGCAAGCGTAAATTGTTGCCCTCACAACCTCCAGGTCTTCGTTATAACTCGGCACAAAGATATCTACCGATGGCCAGTCCGCAGTATCTTTAGGCAATGATTTTGCCGGTCGGTTGAGCGGCCAGATATTCTGAAAATAGCCGAGTAATAACACCAGCCAGGCATAGAGTTCAGCGAGTAAAAGTACGATGCCAAGTGCCAGACCGAGAGGGTCATCAAAGTTCAGCGTTGAGCTGCAGCGCCACCAGATATAGCGGCAGGAGATCAACAGCGACAGTACGATCATCAGCATCTGCGGGAAACGACCGGGCAAACGGTTGAACACCAGTAGAATGCCAAACAGCGCCGTTGCGAAAACAAACTGGGCCAGCGGATCGAGGGGGACGGTAATACACAGCACCGCCAGCACGGCCGCAAGCGCAATCGTTAGTGGTTGGCGATGGCGCCTGGCAACATCGGCATCTCGCGTCTGCCAGAATGACGGCTGAAGCCAAGCCAAGTTTGCAAGCCCCTGCAAACGGCCCTTGCCCCCGCCGACCACATACCGTAACCGCCGTGGGAATCCCCTTGTACGACTTTTTTGTGGCGGCGTGCGCATAAAGAAGAGCCAGAAAACCTGCACAACTATGCGCAGCGGGTCGAGCAGCTGGGGACGAATTAAGGAAATATGAGGAAAAAACACTTCTGGCAGTCGCCAACTTTCGCAACCCGCAATTCGGTTGCGTAAAAACAGCGCAGAAAAGAGCAACCAACTGACTAACACACACTTTCCGGGCAGCGACACGACCTTAACACCGGCGTAGTACCGATATCGCGCCCGCAAAATAGATGAAAAGTCCTCCTTCATTCTACCCGACTCTGAAACTCGCTCTGGCACCAGAGCGCAAGGCTCTGAAAGTCCTGAGCCGCTTGGCTATCCGGCGCGCGGGCAATAACCGATGCTAATTCGGCCTGGGCCTCGGCGATGATAAGGTCTTCGTGCACCACCCCCGGCACCATTTGCTCTTCAAAATCATCGGCGATCAGGTTGGCAATGGCACCGGCCAGGGCTTGAGCTGGCTGCAAACGGTTGATGAGTATTCGATAATTCGACGCAGGCCAATGCCCCGCATCTTGCTTTAACAAGGCGTAACTCGCGGCATCCGGTGCTGCGACGTATAGGGTCAGGTCTACATTGGGCAGCGAGTAATGCGGCAGGGAGCGCGACGTCGGACCATCAATCAATACGCAGTCCAGCGGCAGTGAGGCCAGATCTGCAACAACGGCGTGCAATGGCGATTGACCTGCCACCAGTGTTGGAAAAAAGCGCGATAGCTCATCGGCATCGAGCTCGCCGAAGGGCAATACCCAACGCCCATCGTCATGCTGCAGTGTTGCCTCTTTCCAGGAAGCACCCTCTAGGCTTGCCTTCGCCCACCCCACCTTTTCCTCGGGGTTTACCGCCAAGGCTAGACGCAGCATATTGTCGACGTTGGCATCGATGCACAAACACCGCAGTCCTTGCTGCTGAAGGGCAGCCGATAGATTCGCCACGACTGCTGTCGTGCCAACACCGCCGTGCATACCACTTACCGTAATCGTCAACATAGTACTGTGCGTTCCACAACGTAGGCCACAACGTAAGTCGCAAGGCGAGTCACAACGTAAGCCACTGGGTGAGTTTCAAGCACGCGTCAGCACTCGCTATTGTCATCGCGGCGATTAAGTGCCTGCAATAGCGGCCAGCGAGTCATCAGCCGCGAGCGTTCATTCACTCTGAAGTTCTCTTTATAGGAAAAGGCCGCGCCCGCACCCAGCGCGCGCATCACCGATCGTATATCACGGCTCAACGGCTCAGCACTGAGCTTGCCAACGCGCTGAGATTCTCGAGCGTGCTCCTGCAGCTCCATCGTTTTTTCCTTGGGCGGAATATCCATACACTAAGTCCCAAATCTAGCCGAAGCTCGCGTCGGCAACCATTGGCAATCACACCTATATTTATAGGGTTTTTGTCAGGCACAGCCGCGATTCCTAGCCATTCTGACGCCCCCTGCGCTATAGTGCAATCACCGCGTATTACGTCCCGAAATATACGAGACAGCACAGCGAATGAGTATTCAGGCGATACAACACAGTTTTGAAGAGACCCTGTCACAGGACGGCTTGTTCTGCTTGCTGGGTCATTCCTACGCCGATTTCATCGCTACACTTTCGCTGCTTTCATCAAGTCACCAGAGTTTTGTCTTTCAAGAAACGCAGAAAAACGTCTTCAATGGCCTGGATGAGCAAGACCAGCAGGCGCTGGCAAATCTTTGCCAATCTCGTTCAGCGGGCTGCTTTTTCAACCACAGTTCGAAGACACTCAATTTAAAGCAACTGCTGCGCGACACCGAAAGGCTCTCGCTACCGCGTAAAAGCGGGCTTTGTGTCGTCCTAAATGAAGACAGCTTCGACCGCTCTTCACCCGCTAAACTTCAGCAGGCGCTGGGCGCGTGGCGCCGCTTTTGTCGGCGCGGCCAATACCGCATCATGTTTCTTGTTTGCGGCCCCTGTGAAACACTGCGGCCACTGTTAAAACGCCACAGCAAAACCTTGTCCGGGATCGCAACACAAACCCGCATGTCCAAGCTGCGCTACTCGCTACTCATTGATCACTGGCTCAGCCCCCAGGGCATGCTGGCACACCAGGAATTTTTGCTAGAGCTCGACAGCCATCATGCGATCGAGCATCTTGAGCAGTTACTGAAGCCACAGGCGAACGCCACGATCGAGAGCAGTGACGTCGACACCATCTACACCGTGCAGCGCCTTAAAGAAGAGCTTTACAAAAGTGCGAATGTCATTGCCGAGCAAAGCGACAACAGCGCACTGCTTGAAAGTCTCGACGGCGTCGTCGCGGCAACCGTCATCTTCGACTGCCAACAGGCCGACGATATCGAAACCCTGGCGTTAATGATTTACCAGCTTCGCGCAAGTGCCGGCGAGCAGCTAAAGATTCTTGTACGCGAGTCACTGCGCTGCCTGCGTGCGGCAGATGAGGCCTACTTGCTTAGAGCTGGCTGCAGTCTAATCATCCCCCATGGGGTCCACGCAAGCGCTGTACACAGCTTAGTGGCAGCAATTCAAGGCCACGTATTTACGCGCAACCTGCCCAGCAGCTTGAATAAACTGATAGAAACGCGCCCCTATTCCAGCGACTACGGCTACACCGAACCGTCTGCCTTCGCTCGCTACGCAAGGCGGGCCTTCGACAACAGCCTGTTCAGTGAACTTCAGCATTTGATTGTTGAACTCATGCCGTTACCAGGCATCAGCATAGAGCAGATTTTTGGTCTGTGCCGCCTGCGACGAGAAGGAGACTTACTTACTGTCGTCGACGGTAAAGTGTACTTTTTTCTCTACGCCTGCTCTTTACGAGACGTAGATACGGCGCTGCGCAACAGTTTAGATTTGCCGGTGAATGATTTATTCGCCAGCCGCCTGCTGCACTGTGATGCCGACGATATTGATGAACTGCTAGACAAACTCTTGCTAGCCTCCCCGTCCATCAATGCACAGCGAGCCCGCAAACTAATGGACCATCGTTCACAGCACCGCCCGCTTGCCCCGGCAGAAAAGCAGCGCGGCGCGGCCGCCTTTGCAAAACGCCGCCGACTGGACACTACAATACAAAGTGAGAGCGAGTAAGCAGCCATGAATATCCATGACTTTATGCTCACTGTGAGCTGCAGCCTGGTCGTCGGACTACTGCTGGGTTATTTTTTTCGCGAGGCGCTGCTGGGTTTTAGTCAATTCATGCATCGCCATCTTGAACCCCGCCATCTTCGCCGCTATCGACCGACGACACCAACGGCCAATGCCCCCTCAAACAAGGATGACGCCCAACAATGAATGGCAAGGTCCGCAAGCTTCAATCGCAGGAGTTAGTGCTACCCGAGCTGGCGATCTGGAACGCCTATTTTTTAATTAAGTTGGTGCTGTATTTTCAGGGAAAAATGCAGTTTCACGTCGTGGAAAATGTCGCATTTGCGATCTTTCTTTTGTTACCGGTTTCTCTTCCTGTATTGCGCGTGGCTCGTCAGATCAGCGCCGTGATCTTCGCGCTATGGCTAATCCACCTGGATTCTAATCTGCCTCCACTGGAACGGTTATTTGCTCAACTCGAACAACTCTCCCACTTTGAGTCGGATTATCTCGTCGAACTCGCCTGGCGTTTTGTACCTGATATCAACCCCCTAATCGCGGTTGTAGGCATTGCCGTTTACCTCATAGCCAACCGCTACTTTCGTTTAACATCATTCGTGCTATTAGCACTTTTCGCAGCAAGCCTTCACAGCCTGAGCCCACAGCCGACCGCCCCCATCGCCAGCCTTCCAGCAGACGGACACGGCGAACATGAAGCGCAGGCGAGTGGCTCGCCGCAGGGCGACGAGGCACTAAACAACTACCTGAGCAGCTTCTTCAGCCGAGAAGCTCGACGCCAGGTTCGCTTCCCGCCTCTCGCGGAAGAACGCCAGGCCTTCGACGTTATTTTCCTCAGCGTTTGCTCCCTCTCCTGGGACGACCTTGATGTCGTTGAGCAGCGACAGCACCCGTTATTGCAGCGCTTTGACTTTGTCTTTGAACAATTTAACTCGGCCACCAGTTACAGCGGCCCGGCTGTTCTCAGGCTAAGCAGAGCGAGTTGTGGGCAGCTACCCCACTCTGGACTCTATGAAGAAACCAGTGACCAGTGCCTGCTAATGACCCAGTTTACGCAACAGGGTTACGACCACGCCCTGTTGATGAATCACGATGGTCACTTCGACAATTTTCTCGAGAGCACACGCCAACTTGGCCACGTCGACGCTGAACTGTTTCCCCTTGCGGGCATCCCCCAAGCACAGAAGGCCTTTGACGGATCGCCGATATACAGCGACCTCGCGGTGTTGGAGAACTGGTGGCAACAGCGGCTACAATCGCCGTCTCCCTCAACAGTCGCGCTGTACAACACCACCAGTCTGCACGATGGCAACCGCCTACTGGACAGTCGGGAAAATCTGCGCGGCGCCCAAAGTTATAAGCGCCGAATGGATCGCTTATTTGGCGATATTTCACGCTTCTTAGACCGCCTTCAGCAAAGCGGCAAAAATGTTGTTGTCGTGCTAGTTCCCGAGCACGGCGCGGGGCTGCGCGGCGACGCCATGCAAATTCCGGGAATGCGTGAAATTCCCACACCGGCGATTACAAAGGTGCCGGTTGCCATCAAGCTCATTGGCCCAAACCTGGAGCGTCAGGGCCCCGCCGCGCGTATTACTCAGCCCAGCAGCTATCAAGCCATTGGCCAACTGCTGGCTGACTTTATGGCTGCCGATATTTTTGCCAATAAGCAATTTAGCACCAGTGACTGGCTGAGCACCCTTCCCCGCACCGAGCCTGTCTCTCAGAATGATGGCAGCACAATGCTCAGTATCGACGGCGAGAGCTATCTGTCACTCGATGGCAGCAGCTGGACGCGCTACTAGAGCCTGTTAAGACTACCAGGGCCTGTGAACAGGCCCATTCAGGCTAGTGGAAGAGGCGTGTATTGTGCTCGCTGATTTGTTCGTTGAGCGTCCAGTAGTCATATATAACGCCAAGCAGAAACACGCCGCCCGTTAGTAAATACACAATCCCAGTCAGCCATTTACCGAGGTAGAAACGATGCAAACCGAAAATACCCAGAAAGGTTAGCAATATCCATGCGACGGAATAGCTGGCAGTGCCTGATTGATAGCGTCGATCGGCGGAGCGCTCCATGGCGGGAATCAACACTAAGTCGATAATCCAGCCGATAAAAAACAAGCCCAGGGTAAAAAAATACAGTGTTCCGCTTATCGGCCGTCCCAAATAGAAACGGTGAGCCCCCATGAAGCCGAATAGCCACAATACGTAGGCAATAACGATATTATGAGTATCACTGCCGGGCGCAGACAACTTAGTAGACACTTCCCCTCCCACTGCTTGCAGTTTTCGTTACGCCACCTTACACGGGGCGCAAATGGAATAGAATGGATAACGGCATCGCACCCTTGCCCGCGTTCGGCTCCTCAACGTTCGCGATGCTATAGCCCGCCCGTTGAAATACTAAAGACCAGTCACCGAGCGTGCGAAAATACCACGGCGGCGCATCCTTAAATTGCTGATGAAGGTGGTCAGGCAAGCCTTCCCAGCTGCCCGTTAACCACCTTGAGTAGTAACTCTCGCCGCGTGTAATAAAACAGGGGTGCAAGGTTTGCACCAATAAATGGCCACTAGCCGCCAAGGCCCGCTTGAGCGACCTCAAGGGCTGCTCGACTGATTCACCCAGCAGAGAAAAGTTACACACCGCCAAATCGAATGTTTGCGGCCATACCACCTCATCTAGCGCCTCATAGGCAATGCACTGGCAATTCTTGCTGCCCCGCGCTATTGCCTCCGCCACCAATTCGGCGACGGCATCAAAACCGGCAACGTCAACACCGTACCCAGCAAGCTCACGCATTAGCCAGCCCTCTCCGCAACCCACATCCAGAACGCGTTGCGGGTGATGGCTCAGCACAGCGTTAACAATTGCCCCATTTGTTACCGCCACCCGGCTGGCGATTGCCTGTTGATCAAGGGCAGCAACCCAAGGCCCCGCATTCCTTTGCCAGCTCTCTACTATCTGTTTCTCGCTGTCAGCCACCGTATTTTTCCCTCCGCTCCATTGCGCTACGCACCGCTATTCGTCCGTTAAAAAGTCGCTGACAGCCCACGCCAGGCAAAGTACCATTTCCGGGTTATCTCGCAGCAGACAACTCACTATGCCCAGCATTCGCTTCAATGATCAAACCCTGGACTACCTGCCAACGGAGACTGTGCTGCAGTGTTTACTGCGTCACCGCCAGCAGATTCCTCACGGTTGCCAAGCAGGTGCTTGCCAAAGCTGCCGAGTCAAAGTAAACGGCCCACTGGCGGCGCAGCAAATGCACCTCGCGCAACAGGGGCTGCGCCCCGATGAGCGAGCCGACGGTATCGCGCTTAGTTGCCAGTTACAGCCCTCAGAAGGCTTAGAAATTCGCGGTATTTCCCCAAAAAATGACCAACACACTGCCAGTATTGTCGCGCGAAGCGCTCTGAACGAACAGGTTTGGGAACTCACCCTGGGCACGCGACTGCGCTGGCAGGCCGGTCAGTACTTTAGTGTGTCAGTAAACGGCGTCGATTACCGCTGCTATTCCGCGAGCAACCTCGCCGACGATGGCAACCTGAGGCTGCAACTTCGCCGCTACGAGGGCGGGCAAGTCAGCGACGCGCTGTGCCGCGCCGAGGTAGGTAGTGAGGTCACGCTGCAAGGGCCACTCGGAGATTTCACACTGCGCAGCGACGCGCGAACCAAGCGTATATTATTACTGGGTAACGGCACCGGCCTGGCGCCGCTCCTTGCCCTGGCCCAACACGCCTTGCAAGAACTCCCCGCCACACCCATTACGTTGATCCACGCCTATCGCTCGACACAGCAAGCCTACCACTGCACGACGCTAGAGGAGCTGGCCAAGCAGGCGGATATCACCGTGGCAAGCGCCAGCTGGGCAGACAGCGCCGCCTCGGAACTGGATGATGTGCTTGATAAGTTGGGAGCGCTATCTGACACCGCCTGCTATCTGAGCGGCAGCACTGACTTCGTCCGGCACTATCAGCGGCGCCTTTTTATGCGCGGCGCGTCGCGCTCTCACATATTCTGCGAGTCCTTTCTGGATTTTACTCAGCGGGCATAAAAAAGGCCGGCATATGCCGGCCTTTACACTCACAAAAAATGCGCGTCTTACAGGAACAGCTCACCACTTTCTGCACGCTGCTCCAGCAGCGCAGGAACGGCAAACACATCGCCGTAACGTGCTTGCAGTTCTTTAGCGCGCGCCACGAATGCCTTCAAACCATAGGCATTAATCGCCTGGAAGACACCACCCGTTTGCGCGGGAAAACCAATCCCCATAATGGAACCGATGTTGCCGTCGCCGACGTTGGTTACCACGCCTTCTTCCATCGCGCGTACGGCTTCTAGGCATTGGCTGAAGACAAGGCGGTCCTTAATGTCTTCGTAGGGCATATCGATGTATCCATTTGGCGCATACGCCTCTTTGAGGCCAGGCCACATGTGCTTTTTGCCACCTTCGGGATACTCGTAGTAGCCGCCACCGTGAACTTTACCGCGACGCCCGAACTCATTCACCATGCGGTCGAGAATGCGGGACGCTGCATTGTCTTCCCACACTTTGCCCTGCGCTTCTGCATCGGCTTTGGCTTGCTGGCCATTTTTGTACGCAGTTTCCTGGCTGATTTCATCGATCGCCGCCAGCGGCCCAACAGGTGAACCATTGTCGCGCGCCGCCGATTCGATAAGTACCGGATTAACACCCTCTTCCAGCATTTCAGCGCCTTGAGATACCGTTTTACCGATAACCCGAGTGGTGAAGAAGCCTGGAGCATCGTTTACAACGATGGGGGTTTTACCCAGCTGCTGGGCCAAGTCGAAGGCTTTCGCCAAGGTCTCGTCACTGGTCTTTTCGCCGCGGATAATTTCAACCAGCGGCATCTTTTCAGCGGGCGAGAAAAAGTGCATGCCAATGAAGTTTTCAGCGCGGCTGCTCGCCTGCGCCAACTCGGTGATTGGCAAGGCTGAGGTATTCGAGGCAAACACTGCACTGGCATCCAGCGCCGCTTCCGTTTCCTGCGTTACCGCTGCCTTGATCTTGCGGTCTTCAAATACCGCCTCAATCACCAGCTCACAGCCTTTCAAGTCTGCGTAGTCAGCGCTGGGCAGAATGTGCGCCATGTACTCCGCTTTCTTCTCTTCGGTCACCTTGCCCTTGCTGATGCCTTTATCAAAGTAGGCTTCGGCGTAGGCCTTACCGCGCTCAGCATTCTCCATGCTGATATCTTTGAGTACGACGTCAATACCTTTCTGAGCGGCCATTGTCGCAATACCCGCACCCATTTGACCGGCACCGATGATGCCGAGCTTCTGGCAGCTGAATTTCTCAGGGCCCTGCGGACGGCTGGCGCCGCGATTCAACGCTTCCATTTGCACGAAGAAGGCGGTCATCATATTGCGGGCCGTTTGATCCAGCAGCAAGCTGAGGAAATAGCGACCTTCAACCTTCTGCGCGGTATCGAAATCGACACGGGCAGAATCAACCACACAGGCAAAGATGGCGTTTTGTGCCGGCATCAGGTTCTTGGTCTGGACCATAACATTGGCGGGGCCAAAGAAGGTCAGTCCCTGGTTGGCTTCCTCTTCAGGGCCGCCGCCAGGCATTTTGTAGCCTTCGCTATCCCAGGGTTGCTTAACGCCGCCCTCAGTGTTGGCATTTTGCTTGATCCACGCCTTGGCTTGGGCGTGCATATCCGCTTCGTCATCGGCCAGGGCATTAACCAGGCCCTTCTCCAAGGCTTTATCCGCCTTCAGGCGTCGGCCCTGGCTAATCAGGCCAATCGCTTCCTGCATACCCAGCAGGTAGGTCATACGCACAACACCACCCGCACCAGGCATCAGACCGATCATCGCCTCCGGCAAGCCCATTTGAATGCCTTTGACAGCCACGCGATAGTGACACGCCAAGGCGATTTCAAAACCGCCACCCAGCGCCGGGCCATTCATACCCACCGCTACGGGCACACCCAGGGTTTCCAGGATACGCAGTGGCGCTTTGGTCGCCATAATGCCGTCGTACATTTCTTTTTTCTTATCAGCAGGTGGATTCAGATCCATCTCCAACATCTCTTTGATGTCGCCACCAGCAAAGAATTGGTTGGGCTTGCCACTGCGCAGATAAATACCGGTAACGCCGCCAGCCTCGACCATACCTTGCAATTCTGCCACGGCTGCGCGCATGGCCTCGTCGTACTCCAGGCCCATGGTATTTACAGTTTTACCCGGCTGATCAAAGATCAATTCAACGATGCCGTCTGCGTCTTTCTCTAAACGAATATATCCCATTGTTCTGTATCTCTCTTTGCCGCTCGGCAGCCAGTGCCGAGCCAAAAATTCACTGTTCCCGCGAATTACACGCGCTCGATGATGGTCGCGATGCCGATACCACCGCCGGCACACAGCGTAACCAGGCCGCGCTTCAGGTCACGACGCTCGAGTTCATCCAACAGGGTGCCGAGAATCATTGCACCCGTCGCGCCAATGGGGTGACCCATGGCGATTGCGCCGCCGTTGACGTTAATTTTCTCATCGGGAATACCAAGGCGGTTTTGGTAACGCAGCACCACCGACGCGAAGGCCTCGTTGAGTTCAAACAGGTCGATATCGTCAACGCTCAGGCCGGCTTTTTTCAGTGCTTTCTGTGTCGCGGGAACGGGACCGTCCAGCATGATGGTGGGCTCACTGCCAACCAGCGCACAGCTAACGATACGTGCGCGCGGTGTTAGGCCCTGCTCTTTACCAGCGGCTTCGCTGCCGATCAGCACCAGACCGGCGCCGTCGACAATACCCGAGGAGTTACCCGCGGTGTGCACGCATTCGATATTTTCCAACTCGGGGTATTTCAGTTTGGCGACGCCGCCGTGACCGAAATCGTTGAACATTTGGAAGGCCGGCTTCAGTTTGGCCAGGCCCTCGGCAGTGGTTTCAGCACGAATCAACTCATCTTGCTCTAACACCACAACGCCGTTCATATCGCGGACGGGAACGATGGACTTGAAGTAGCCATTGTCACGCGCCTGCGCGGCGCGGTGCTGTGAGCGCACGGCGTACGCATCCACCTCTTCACGACTGATCCCATCCATGGTGGCAATCATGTCGGCGCCCAAACCCTGGGAGATAAAATAGGACTTCATCGCCACCCACGGATCGCCGGTTGCACCGCCGCTGGCACCAATACCGAGGCGCGACATGGACTCAACACCACCGGCAGCCACTAGCTCTTCAAAACCGGAAGCGACTTTAGCCGCCGCCATATTCACGGCATCCAGACCACCTGCACAGAAGCGGTGAAGCTGCGCACCGGTAGTAATGTCGTCCCAGCTCGAGTAGACCAGTGCCGCTTTGGCAATGTTCTGTCCCTGCTCCTTGACTGGCTCGCCACAGGCGAGGATCAAATCTTCGACCTTGCTGGTATCCAAATTGAGGCGCTCTTTCATCTCCTCAAGAAGATTCGTCACCAGGTCAATAGGTTTTACTTCATAGAGCGAACCGCCCTGTTTGCCCTTGCCGCGCGGGGTGCGAATCGCATCGTAAATAAAAGCGTCTGCCATGCTGTGTCCTGCCAAAGTAGATTGGGGTTACGTCAAATAGGCAAAGCATGGCGTCTGAGCTGGGATGCGGGCAATAACATATCCGGTCAATGGACTGACATCTATGATATTTCGTTTTATTTAACAGCCACTTAGCCGAAGAAGGCAGGTGTTAGCTTTCGCTATCGCGCTCTCGCTGACGAAACTCGCCCGGCGTGATGCCCGTCCACTTTTTGAAACAGCGGTGAAACGCCGAGGGATCGGTAAATCCCATCAGCGCCGCGACGCCGTTAATGGAGAGCTCTGAGCCACTCAAGTAGGCCATCGCCGCATCGCGCCGACACTCGTCTTTAAGTTGCTGGAAGGTCGTTCCCTCTTTTTTTAGGCGCCGCCGCAGTGTTGGCGCCGACATATTGAGGGCCTCGGTGATCCGTTCAAAACTGGGGAAACCTTGCGAGAAATCCTGGCCGATCATGGCGCGTACCCTGGCGACCAGGCTGCCATCGTCACGACCACTGCTCAGCACCATGAGCGGATAAGGCGCCGTGCGCAAAAACTCTTTTAAGCTGCGCTCGTTCTGCACTAGCGGAAAATTGAGATAGCGCGTGTCGAAGACAAATTCATCACGCAGCTGGCCATAGTACACAGGGCATTCGAACAGCTGCTGATAGCGCACCACACGCGCCCGCTCCCGGGGCGCCTGACCGGCGAAGCGCACTTCTTTTAGCTCGATATTTGTGCCCACCAGCCAGCAAAAGAAACGGTGCCACAAACTCAGGCCATAGAGGTCGGAGGCCTCCACAAAATCGCCGGCAAAGCCCTTCTTTACACTGCCATAACCCACGATGGCACTGTCTCGGCGCGTATCTAACTGAATCTGGGTATCGGCTTCGTAGAAGGTGCGAAAGAACTCGCAGGCACGCTTGATAGCCTTGCCCAGATTGTCACAACCCAGCAGGCAATAACACATCATACGAAACGCACCCGGCGTCACCTTGTGACCGAGCATCAAGCCAAAGGCTTCATCCTGTATCAGGCTCATTACCTGTTGATACAGGCGCGTGTACTGCATCGCGGTGATATGAGGCTGATAGCCGTCACTGCGGCTGTCTATCGGATTGAAGGGAATCTGCGCATATTGCAGAATTTTGCCCGCATCGTAGCCGCGCTCCACCGCTAGGTTGAGCAGAGAGCGAGCAAAACGACTGGGAACAGCTTCAAGATCCATAAACTTCGCTATTAGTGTCGGACAAATGCACAGCTTGTTGGCCCCTGGCACCGCCGCACGACGGAGCAAGACCCAACCAAGTCACAAATTTACCGCCAGAATGTTAACACCCCTCTACACTGTCTGCTAAGTTGTGAAGATAAGGTAATAAACGCAGATTCGCTTGCACAAATGGATAACAGAGTGTCTTAACAGTGATGGAAGAGCAACGTTTCGATCTTTTCTTAACCGGCCACCTGGCTGTTGGCAGCGACCGCGATCGCGCTGTCCAACAGCTGGCCGCGCTGTTTAAGCGCCCGCCCGACCAAATAGACAAACTATTGCGCGGGCGCAGCAGCCGTATTCGCAAGGCGCTCAATGCGGCGGAGGTACAGCGCTTGCAGGCCGGCTTCGACAAAATCGGAATTCTTACTGAAGCGCGGCCCTGCCCCAAAGGCACCCCACAACAGCGCGCCATCGCTGAGAATATTGGCGACAGCCAGGATACCTTGTCACTGTGCCCGACGGGCAGCCCGGTACTGCGCGAAAACGAACGTCGGCAGGTGGATGCTGTCAGTATAGACACAAGCGCCCTCTCTTTGGCGCAAGTGGGCAGTCGCCTTCAAGAGCCCAGAGAGACCGCAGTAAAGGCGCCCAATACCGACCACCTACACATTCTCGACCACGACTAAAACGCTTACATCATTCGCGGCAGTTCAAGGCTTAAAAAGGGCATGCCGCCTACCCCTTTTTACTCACACTGCTCTGGCGAGGCAGGCGCATCACCACTTTGAGGCCCGGCCGATTATCCTCCAGGCTAATTGTGCCGTCATGCAACTTCACCACCGCATGTACCAAACTCAAGCCCAAACCATTACCGGGGTGGCAGCCGCGGCTGCTTTCTACGCGAAAGAAACGCTGAAAGACTTTTTCACGATCTGCATCCGGCACACCGATGCCCGTATCTGCGACATACACGCGGTAGCAATCGGGCTCAACCGATAAGCCCACCTGCACCTCACCACCCTCCGGTGTGTACTTAATGGCGTTATCCACCAGGTTCGCCACCGCTTGAAAGAGTAGGTTTCGGTCCCCGGTGACTTTGCCCACCCTCGCCAGCGCGGTGTTGAACTGCTGGTCTTTCTCCATGGCCAGCGGTTCATAAAGCTCGATAACGTCAGACACAAGGGTGCACAGGTCGACATCGGCGAAACCGGAGCGGCGGTTACCTGACTCCACCTGAGCAATGCGCAGCAACGCACTGAAGGTACCGAGTAAGCCGTCCGCTTCCTCTATTAATGCCTCCACCTGCTCGCGATTGGCGGGGTCGCTGCAGTCGTCGTGTAAATCGCTGAGCTTATTTCTAAGACGTGTTAGGGGCGTTCTCAAATCGTGGGCAATATTATCGGAAACTTGCCGGACCCCGGTCATCAACACCTCAATGCGGTCGAGCATCTGGTTGACGTTTTCCGACAGGCGCCGGAAGTCTCCGGTGCTGCCACTGACATCAATGCGCTCGGAGAAATCGCCGCTCATGATGCGGTGCAGGGTGGTATTGATGTGCTCGATCCGCCGCAAACTCAGCCCAGCGGTGATCGCACCGCCAATCGTCCCGAGGATAATGGTCGCAACCATGGAACGCGTTAATGCCCCAGCGACCAGCTTTGTACTGTTAAGCACATCGGCATAATGACGTGCCACTAACAGGCGCTCGCCACTTGGCAGCTCGGTGGACAACGCAACAAACTCGTTGCCGACCGGGTCCGCCATATTGGTTAAGGACTCAAAGTCGAAACCGATCCAGCCATTGCGGTATTCCTTGGCGTCGGGCCACTCATTGAGGTTGCCGGCTATTTTGCGTTTCTCGGCGTCGCCGACAAAATAAAAAAACCGAATCAGTCGCGTCGGCCCGCTGTGCACCTCGACGAATTCGTCAACGGCTTCGCTACCGCCCTCTTCATAGGCCTGGCTGAGCGCCTCCAGTTCAAGCTTGACCGAGCGATGTACGTCGCTAAAGAAATCGTAGGCGATAAAGGCGTAAATCAACGCCAGTACCATAAATACCGCCACGCTCAGCCACGCGACGTAGCTGACCAAAAACCGGAAGGTAAAGCTGGTAAATATCTTACTCAGAATCATCCAACATATACCCGGCGCCGCGAACAGTGTTGAGCAATTGACGATCAAAGCCCTTGTCTATTTTCTGCCGCAACCGGCTGATATGCACGTCGATAACATTGGTTTGGGGGTCAAAGTGATAGTCCCACACATTCTCCAACAGCATGGTGCGGGTCACGACCTGACCGGCGTGGCGCATCAGGTATTCCAACAGTTTGTACTCGCGAGGCTGCAAGTTGAAGGTTTCGCCGCCACGGGTCACTTTGTGTGCCAACAGGTCCATTTCCAGATCGGCAACCTTGAGGCGTGTCACTGCAGAACTGGACTCGTGGCGACGCAGTATCACTTCAATGCGCGCTAGCAGTTCGGCGAAGGCGAAGGGTTTAACCAGATAATCGTCGCCGCCCGCTTTAAGCCCCTTCACCCGGTCATCTACCTCACCCAAGGCGCTCAGGATGAGCGCCGGTGTGGCGTCGTTGGCTGCTCGCAGGGTTTGAATAATGGTTAGGCCATCCACATTGGGCAGCATACGATCGACAATCAGGGCGTCGTATTCCTCTGTGGTTGCCTTGACCAACCCGGACTTGCCATCGGCCACGTGCTCAACCTGATAACCACTCTCCCGCAGCCCTTTTACAATATATTCAGCGACACTCAGGTCATCTTCGATCAATAGTATGCGCATCGCGTACGGCTTCCCTTGTTCATTATTGTGACTCACTACACAGTTTTTCTTGGCATTCGCTATTGCATCAGCGGTTGCCCACTAAGGGCCTATGGCTAAACCCCTACGGTACATCTACGGATTATTTCCCGGCGCCCCGCTGGATATTCTAAGTCCATGCTCAACAACGATAATTCCAGCATAGCCGAGGATACAAGCACATGATCACGATCACTCAGACCGCAATCATTCCCGCTTCCCTGCAGCGCGTGATCCTGGCCCTCGCCGCCACTCTGCTTTGCACCCTGGCTCACGCCGGTAAAAGCAACAGCTACGATGGCGAGCTCACTTTACCCGCCGACCATCGCCCTGGCTATCAGCCAACCCTGCGTTTTTGCATCGAAAAAGATGAAATGACAGGGAGCTTTATCGCCCACAGCGCCACCGAAGCCCGCTTTAATCGCATCTGGATGAACCAGCACCGCGCTAAAACAGGCAATGCGGCGAAAAAAGAGCTTATCAAACTCGGCGCCAAAGCACTTTACCGCGCTATTCATAAACGTGCATCCATGAACTTTCTTCCCGATGAAAATGGCCGGGTTCGCGTCGCGAAATCCAGCAAGAACTTCGCCGTCGACTACAACCTCCACCTCCGCAGCAGCTCACTGGCCTTCGGGGTGGCCGTAAACTTCTAGACCCAAGGGCAATAAACATCGGCCGCCATAGCTCTGCTACAATGGCGGCCGTTTTTATTTGGGTAGAAAAAAATGACTCAACAGGCTTTTCCCGTAGCCGGCGTTTGGCCTCGCCTCGCCGCCGCTGTTTATGACGGCTTCCTGATGTTTGCCGTGTTATTTGTCGCCTCGCTACTACCGGCACTTCTGCTTAATGCCAAGCAGCTGGGCAACTCACCGGCAACCGATAGCGTGGTGCACGAACTCAATGCCCCATTGCAAGGCTGGGCCTACAGTGCCTATCTGTTAGTACTTATTGTTGCCTTTTACGGCTGGTTCTGGAGAAAAAGCGGGCAAACCCTGGGCATGCAGGCCTGGCGCCTAAAACTGGAGTCAACTTCTGGCGAGCAGGTCACATGGCAGCAAGTGATGATTCGGCTACCTGTGGCAGCGCTGGCTTTTTTCCTTTTTGGGGCCGGATACTGGTGGGCGTGGCTGGATAAGCAGGGAAGAAGTTGGCAGGACATGGCTTCATCTAGCCGCGTGGTACAACTTCCCAAGCATAAGAAATAGAGGCGCTAATTACGTGCGCTTCATCATCAGCAAGCCACCGACCGCAAAGCAGATGATGATCGGACACACACTGGCATAGATGGGGTCGAAGCCATACACCAGGCTCGATGGCCCCAGAATATCCTGCAGGGTGCGGAACACGATACCGACCATCACTCCCACGAAGATACGAAAACCCATTGTCACATCGCGCAGCGGGCCAAAGATAAACGAGATCGCCACAAACACCATGCCCAGTATGGTTACCGGCTGCAGCAGTTTATTCCAAAACGCCAGCTCGTAGTCGCCCGCATTCAGCCCCTGCTTATTCAGGTAACTGGCATAACGCCACAGCCCGCTGATGGAGAGGTCTTCAGGGTCCAACACAAGAACATTGAGCAGCTCCGGTGACAGATCAGACTCCCAGTCTCGCTGCGGGAAAAACTGCTGCTCAGCACGCTGTTCAGTGAAATCAACTTGCCGGACATCCTCAAGCATCCAGCTGCCACCGAGGTAATTGGCCCGTTCAGCATAGGTACTTTGCACCAGCCGTTGCTGGTCATCGAAGCGATAGATGCTTACTCCATACAACACGCCATTGGGCTGAACCGCATTGAAATGCATAAAGGCGTCGCTTTCGCGGTGCCACATTCCGTGCCGCGAGTGGCTGCTGGTCGACTTTTGCAACGCAATCGCGCGCTGACTTTCCGCAATTTGCTGGGCTGCTGGCGCAACGTATTCGGCGACGAACAAGCCAATCAAGGTGATAAATAGCGTCGGCCGCACCACCGCCATCACCAACTTGGCGGTT
>NZ_CAXGPO010000021.1:0-48972 GCF_964011655.1 uncultured Spongiibacter sp.
ATGCAGAATTTTCCGCTGACATGGGATCGCCGACCGTAAAACGCGTCGAAGACGTTACGCTGCTGCGTACCGCCCAGTTTGCCGAGGATGCGGGCCCGATGGCCCACCCCGTGCGCCCCGACTCCTTTATTGAAATCTCCAATTTCTACACGGTCACCGTCTACGAGAAGGGTGCCGAAGTCGTTCGCATGATTCATACCTTGCTGGGACCTGAGCGCTTCCGCGCGGGTAGTGATTTGTATTTTGCGCGCCACGACGGCCAGGCGGTTACCTGCGAAGACTTTGTTAAGGCAATGGAAGATGCCAGTGGCGTGGACCTAAGCCAATTCCGCCTTTGGTATTCCCAGGCGGGTACTCCCCAGCTTTCAGTGCAGGGCGACTATGATGCGCAGGCCCAACGCTACACGCTCAGCGTTACGCAGTCCTGCCCTGCCACGCCCGGGCAGGCGGAAAAGGCGCCTTTTCATATCCCTCTTAAAGTGGCCTTACTCGGCGAAGCGGGGCAGCTTCCTCTGCAGCTTAAGGGGCAGCCACAAGATACTGAGACGGCGGACAACACCGAGATGGTGCTCGATGTTACCGAGGCCAAACAGCAGTTTGTCTTTGAGAATGTCATCGAGTCGCCGGTTGCCAGTTTATTGCGCGGTTTCTCGGCGCCAGTGAAGTTAAGCATGAATTATCAGCGTGCTGACCTGTTGCGTATCATGCAGAGCGACAGCGATGGTTTTTGTCGTTGGGACGCCAGCCAGCAGCTCGGGTTGGCGGAAATTCGCAATGCCCTTGCGGCGCAAGCTGCTGGAGAGGCCGCTGAGGTTGCGCAAGATTACCTGGATGCCTGCCAGCAACTTTTAGAGGACGCACAGCTCGACCCCGCAATGGTAGCTCTGATGTTGCAGTTGCCCTCGGAAGCGTACTTGGCAGAGTTGATTTCGCCGGTCGATGTGCATGCTATCCACCAGGCCCGTGAAGCCTTGCGCAAGGGTATTGCTACCGCGCTTGTTGAACCGCTGCAGGCGGCCTATCGCCGTTGTGCAAGTGATGAGGCCTATCGACCAAGTGCTGAGCAAATTGCTCGCCGAAGCCTGAAAAATGCAGCGCTGTCCTATTTGATGTATACCTCGCATGGGCCAGAAATGGCGCGCGAGCAATTTGAAACCAGTCGTAATATGACCGACCGAAGTGCGGCATTAAATGCGATTGTAAACAGCGATATGCCCTACAAGTCAGACGCCTTGCAGCGCTTTTATCAAGACTGGCAGCACGAGCCCTTGGTGATTAATCAGTGGTTCCAGGTACAGGCGATGTGCCGCCTGCCCGGCACCCTTGAGCGGGTAGTCGAATTGATGTCACACCCCGCCTACGATGCCGCCAATCCCAATAAAGTGCGGGCATTGGTGGGGGCGTTCTGTGGTCAAAATGCGGTGAATTTCCACAGCGAAGATGGCGCAGGCTATGCCTTTCTCGCCGACAGAGTCATCGAGCTCAATCAACGTAACCCACAGATCGCCTCGCGGTTATTGGGGCCACTGAGCAAGTGGCGGAAATATACGCCTGAGGTACAACAACGTATGAGGGGCCAGCTGGAGCGTATTCTGGCGGAGCCGGAACTGAGCAGCGATGTCTATGAGGTTGTGTCTAAAAGCCTGAAAGACTAGTGCGCTATAAAAATTGATTTTGTTATAACAATATTCGCATTTGTTATAACTGACTGATTTTTATAGCTTTTTATTGTTTTTCTGCAATCATGTGGTAAAGTTGCCAACCGTAATATTGGCAGTGAAGACGATCATGGACATTGATATAGACACATTGAATGCAGAGCTGCGCGACAGGCCCGCGGAAGAGATTATCCGCTGGGCGGTATCGCTGGGGCAGCCGGCGATGTCGTCTACGAGCTTCTCGCCGAATGCCGCTGTGATGCTGAAGCTGATCACTGATGTGGATCCGAGTATGCCGATTGTGTGGGCCGACAGTGGCTACAACGTGCCGGACACCTACCGCGTGGCGGAAAAATTGATCAAGCTGCTAAAGCCCAACTTGAAGGTGTATATCCCTGAAATGACGGCAGAGCGTCGCAACGCCTTGATGGGGGGCATTCCACACCCGGACGATAACCCCGAGCTACATCGCGAATTTACGCGACAGGTGAAGCTTGAACCGTTTAATCGTGCTTTCGAAGAGATTAAACCGAAAATTTGGCTCACCGGAATTCGAAAAGAAGAGACGGCGTTTCGTCAAAGTTTGGACGTTTTGTCCTGGGACGGGCGGGGCATCTTGAAAGTGGCGCCAATTTTTTATTGGACAGAAGACGACGTTCAGGCCTATATGGCCGAGCACCAGCTGCCCAGCTGCAAGCATTATTTTGACCCCACCAAGGTCGCGGAAAACCGCGAGTGTGGTTTGCATACCTCGGCGTGATCGAGGCTCGGGCTTTTTCCCGGCGCCGCATTTCGCTATGCTGGCGCCAAATTTTATAAGGGCCCCCACATGTATTCGTTGATTCGCCCCCTGTTGTTCCGCCTGTCAGCGGAGACTGCCCACAACTTTTCCCTAAAGTCGTTGGACCTTGCCCACCGTCTGGGTCTTACAGCGGTGCTGAGCGCTAAGCCGGAGTCGTGTCCTGTTGAGGTTATGGGTATTCGCTTCCCCAACCCGGTTGGCCTTGCGGCGGGTCTCGATAAAAATGCTCGCCATATCGACGCACTGGCGGCACTGGGCTTTGGTTTTATTGAAGTGGGTACGGTCACCCCGCGTGCCCAGCCCGGTAACCCCTTGCCGAGGTTATTTCGTTTGCCCGCCGCACAGGCCATTATCAATCGTATGGGCTTTAATAACGACGGTGTCGATGCGCTGGTTAACGCTGTCGAGGCCAGCCGTTACGACGGTGTGCTCGGTATTAATATCGGTAAGAACAAAGATACGCCTGCCGAGCAAGCGGTAGATGACTATTTGCATTGCCTGCGCAAAGTCTATCCATTGGCCAGTTATGTAACGGTGAACTTGTCGTCCCCGAATACACCCGGTCTGCGAGACCTTCAATTTGGTGAACCCCTGCGAGAGCTGTTGAAGGCGCTAAAGAGCGCGCAAGCTGAGCTGGCAGCGGAGCACGGTCGCTATGTGCCGATCGCGGTGAAGATCGCACCGGATATGGCCGAGGGTGATGTTCGAGATGTT
The DNA here is from genome assembly GCF_964011655.1 of uncultured Spongiibacter sp. Taxonomy (NCBI): domain Bacteria; kingdom Pseudomonadati; phylum Pseudomonadota; class Gammaproteobacteria; order Cellvibrionales; family Spongiibacteraceae; genus Spongiibacter; species uncultured Spongiibacter sp. Next base: position 3,175 of record NZ_CAXGPO010000021.1, read on the forward strand.
GCCAAGGCGTTTGTTGAAGCGGGCATCGACGCGGTGATCGCCACAAACACCACGATCGCCCGTGAGCGGGTGGCTGGGCTGCCCCACGGTGATGAGGCGGGTGGTTTGAGTGGCGCACCCGTGCGTGAGGCATCCACCGCGGTGGTGAGAATATTAAGCGACGAGTTGGCCGGACGTCTGCCCATCATCGGGGTAGGCGGTATTAGTGACGATGCGTCGGCGGCCGAAAAAGTGGCGGCGGGTGCGTCCCTGCTGCAAGTGTATACCGGGTTTATCTACCGCGGCCCCGCATTGATTCGCGATGCGGTGAGCGGCGCCAAGCGAGCGATCACTCGTGCCTAGTGGTGTGTTAGAAGCATTCAGTGTTGCGTTTACCACCTTTTTCGCAACGATCGGCCCCATTGATGTCGCAGCGATGTTCGCCATTTTCTCCGGGGATCTGGATGCGAAAGAACGCCGCCTGACGGCCATGCGAGGCGTGTTAGTGGCCTCGGTCATTTTGTTTCTTTTCGCGCTGCTCGGTGAGTGGATTCTGAGTATTCTCGGCATATCTCTTGCCGCGCTGCGGGCTGCCGGTGGTGTGCTATTGCTGCTGATTGGTATTGATATGGTGGCGGCAAATGGCAGCGGCGCCACCACAACAACGCGAGAAGAGCGGAAAGAGGCGGAAGCGAAGGCAGATATCGCCGTGTTCCCCCTGGCAACACCATTAATTGCCGGGCCTGGAGCAATTGGCGCGGTGATTCTGCTAATGGCCCACGCCGAGGGAGATTATCTCCAGCAGGGCGCGGTGGCGCTCGCGCTACTATTGGTGTTACTGGTGACGCTGGCGGCGCTATTGCTGGCGAGCCGTTTGCAAACACTGCTTGGCGTCACCGGTATGCACATGGTGAGCCGAGTGTTTGGGGTTCTTTTGTGTGCCTTGGCAATGCAGTTTCTATTTGACGGCATTGCCCAAAGTGGTCTGTTGGGCGCCGTGTCAGCGCCCCAGCAGATTAGCGGCTGAAAGGCTGGCCGATCGCCACTGCCTCAGGGCCCTCAAAGCGAAGTTTGGCGCGTGCCATCGACACACTACACAGCGGTTTTTTCGGTAAGCCCAGTGCGCGCAAAGTCTTCGCCAATGAGTGCTCCTCGCCAATTCTAGGCGGGTTTCCCCCCATGCTGAATCGCAGGCCTTCGCCTTCGGTAATGCCCACGGTCTTCCAGGCTTTGCCGTTGCGCACGGCTAGCGATGGCGCTTCTTGTGCCGGCGCTTTGCTCTTTCCACCGGCTTTTGCACTGATTTCGAAGACCAGTTGATCGTCGTCGTTAAAACGGGCGCGTGCCTCGTGCTCATTGAAGTGCACATCAACATCGGTAACCCATTTGGGAAAGCCCCAAATATAGCGCCCAGCATGGGTGGTAAAGCCTTGGTTTACCGGCATTCTGTAGACGTAGTTGGCGAGTTTGCCGCGCATAACGCGCCACATTGCGCCGAAAACCGGCAGTGGCTGCGACTCTCCTGGCGTTAGCACCGGGAAGACAATGGCCGCCTCGTTGTAGTCCCCCAGATCGTTTTCCCGATAATCCACGGCAAGAAGCTGCATGAGTGCTTTGCCAGGCCAGAGCTCCACCACTTTGAAACCGGTATCTGCTATCAATGCCTGCGCTTTTTGGCTGTCTACGGTATAGATGTTCATCAACATAGCGGCGTCGTTAACCAGCACAGGCAGGTCGACCTGCTTACCGTCAATGTCGTAGCAGCCGTCGCTAATGTGCTTGCATACATCGTCGGTGTGTTTGCCCTCAACCTCTTGTTCGGTTGCGTGGATAGCGGTGTCTTGCATGTCTTAGCCCAGTTTATTGTTATTTCGATGGCTAGATTGTAGCCAGTCGATGAGTGTTACGACATTACAGTGCTGTAATGGCACATTGTCGGAGGCTGTTCGCTATGCCGCAGCAGTGCAATAGGCGATAATAGTGCCGAGAATCCTGTGCTCACGCAGGTAGAGAGGATGCATTGATGGCTACAATTCCACGGTTTAAACCACTGATTCCCGAGCTTTCCGCTGGCCGCAATATTGGTATCGCGGAATTGGGACTTCGCGGATCACTGCGGTTTGCGCAAACGGTCGCTACCGTGTGCCCTCAGGCGCTGAAATGGTTGCTTCAGTGGCGCCAGCCGAAACCGGCGGAGTTGCGCGAGCTGTTCGAAGCGCTGGGCGCTACGTACATAAAGTTTGGTCAGTTCATTGCGAGTTCACCGTCCATTTTCCCGAAAGATTATGTCGATGAGTTCCAGGCCTGCCTGGATCAAACCCCGGCGATCCCATTCACGAAGATCAGGCAGATCGTTGAACAGGAGCTGGGTTGCCCGCTGGAGGAGGTTTATCAGCGTTTTGATGAAACAGCGCTGGCGTCTGCGTCCATTGCGCAGGTCCATGCGGCAACCCTGAAAACGGGCGAAGATGTCGTTGTTAAAGTGCAAAAGCCAGGCGTTCGGGCTGTACTGACGACTGACATGAATACGGTATATGTGCTCACGCGGGTGCTCGAACTGATTGTTCCCAATACAGATCGCGATGCGGTGGCGGGGCTGGTTGCAGAGATGTACCAGTCGATGATCGATGAATGCGATTTCGTCAAGGAAGCGGAGAACCTTAACGTTTTTCGGCGTTTTCTAGTAGAAACAGGCAATGACCGGGTGACTGCGCCCAAACCCTATCCGAAGGCATCTTCTGCGCGCGTGCTGACCATGGAACGGCTTTATGGTTGTGCGCTAACCGATCAAGGCCTTCTGGGCGGGAGAGACCCCAGTGAAGGGCTATTTAATGCCCTCAATACCTGGTTTGCCAGTTTGACTCAGTGTTCCTTCTTCCACGCCGATCTGCACAGTGGAAATTTACTGCTGCTTGACGACGGCCGTGTCGGCTTCATTGATTTTGGTATGGTGGGCCGTATCCAGCCGGAGGCATGGCAGGCGATGTTTGCGCTATTTAACGGTGTAAGCTCGCAGAACTACCGAATGATGGCCGAGGCGATGGTGGCCGTTGGTATCACACGCGACGAGGTGGATGTAGAGGCGCTCACGCAGGATATTACCGCGCTATTTACCAACCTGAATGCGCTGGACCCCGTGCGGGTATTGGAGAACAACACGGGCGATGGTGTGAACGCGTTGTTGAGTGACTTAGGTGGTATCGCCAGAAACTACGGAATTCGTTTCCCGCGTTCATTTACGATGCTATTAAAGCAGTTCCTGTATTTCGATCGATATATGGAGTTGTTGGCACCCGGTGTTGATTTATTTCGCGATGAACGCGTGGATATGATGTTCAACATGTAGCGCCGCTAGCTAACGGTAAGGCTATTATCGGGTAGGTAGTACACACGATATTTTTTGCGCCGCCGCCGCTGTTAACTACGTCACATAAAAGGCCGAAGCAGATAGGCTTTGCGGGCAGTCATACGAGTTAACGGAAGGGAGGATGTGGATTGAGTCGCGGCTATCCAGTCCTCACGTTGAGAGCATCGGCATTAATCGCTCTGCTTGTCACTGTCGCCGTGCTATCGATTTTGCTCGTGTTAGCAAAGCAGCATGTCGATCTGGCGCAAATCACCGTTTTTTCCCTTCTTTCTTTGGCTCTCGGTTACGCCACTTTTTACGTTTTGAGTCGTCCCCATTTCTCTGCGTTGCTGCGTTTGGCCAACACCTTGCGAAATATTGAGCAGGGAAATGGCGTGGCACCTAGCTTGGAGGCCCCCAAGGGCGAGTTAAAGGAGCTGGGTGAGGGGCTGAGCGCGATGCTTGCCGCGATGGCCTCAAGAGAAGCCAAATTTGTTGCTGCGCAGCGTGAGCTCGAACTAAAGGTGAGCGAGGTTGCGGTAAGTAATGCTGAACTGGCGGCGACGCTGCGGCGTTTAAAGGCGGCGCAGGAGCAGCTGGTAACAACGGAGAAAATGGCGTCCTTGGGTGGACTGGTTGCGGGCGTTGCGCATGAGATCAATACGCCGGTAGGTGTTGGTGTTACGGCAGTATCCAGTATGAGTAGCCGAATCATCGACGTGCGAAATAAATACCAGGCCGGCGAGCTGGGACACCGGGAGCTGAATGACTTTCTCGACAATACCCAGCAGCACTGTGAATTGCTGCTCAGTAATCTCAGTCGCGCGGCGGAACTCGTCAGCAGCTTTAAACAGGTTGCTGTTGATCAGAGTGCGGATGATCTGCGTGAATTTGATTTGGGGGTGTATTTGTCTGAGGTTTGGCGCAGTTTGAGCCCCCAGCTTAAGGGCACCTCGCTGCGCTACGACATGTCAGTTAATGATGATATCCGGGTGTTTAATTATCCGGGCGCCTTGTCTCAGGTACTGACTAACTTAGTGATGAACTCCATTACCCATGGCTATGAAAGAGGGGAGGAGGGTCACCTGCAGCTGGATGTTCGCCACGATGGCGGGGAGGTCGAGTTGGTCTATCGCGATGATGGACGGGGAATCGCTCCAGAGCACTTGGGGCAGGTCTTTGAACCATTCTTTACCACCCGGCGAGGCAGGGGCGGAAGCGGCTTAGGCATGCATATCGTCTACAATTTGGTAACTGGGCAATTGCTAGGCAGCATTGAATTGCACAGCGAGCCTGGTTGTGGTGTGGAGGTGAAAATCCGCTTCCCCGCGAATATCCACCCGGGAGCGCAAACTGAAAATGGATAAAAGCGTGTCGCAAGAAAACGATAAATTACAACTGGCGGCCGATAGTCCTGCGGCTAGCAGCAGACATAGTGACCCCTGGAAGTTGCTGGTAGTGGACGATGAAAAAGTCGTGCACTCAGTCACGCGGCTCGCCCTGGAAGATTTTGAGCTAGGCGGGCGCGGTTTGCAGATGATCAGCGCGTATTCGGCTGCCGAAGCGCAGACGCTACTTCAACAACACGACGATATCGCCGTGATCTTGTTGGATGTGGTCATGGAAACTGATCATGCCGGGCTGGAGTTGGCACGCTATATTCGTGAAGAGCTCGGCAATAACTTGGTGCGAATCATCCTGCGTACGGGGCAAGCGGGACAGGCGCCTGAGCACGAGGTGATTACGCGCTACGACATCAATGATTACAAGGAAAAAACCGAACTTACCCGACAGAAATTATTTTCCACCGTCTATACCGCCCTGCGCTCCTTCAGGGACCTCAGCGCGTTAGATAATAATCGACGCGGATTATTGCGGGTCATTGAGGCATCTGCGGCAATTTTTGAGCGCAGGCAAATGCACGCTTTTTATGATGGCGTACTCGAGCAGATGATCGCTTTGTTATACCTAAATCGTGATGCGATGCTGATTCGTGCGTCGGGAATCGTAGCCGAAGCAAATGCACGTAAACTGCAGATACTGGCCTCGGCAGGTAAATTCACAGATTTTGAAGGCGAAGTGAGCTGCACTGAATTTGATGAGGTGACTCGTGAGCGCTTGCGTGCAGCGTTTGAGAAAAAGTCCAATAACTATGGCGACAATTACTGGGTGAGTTATTACCAAACACAGGCAGGAACCGAACAATTATTGTACGTTTCCGCGCGAGATAATTTTTCGGTTCCCGATATCCAAATGATTGAATTATTTGTAAGGAACGTCGCTATCGCGCACGATAACGTGGAATTAATAGACAGCCTGCGAGATGGAAAGTGCGATGACGGGAGTGGGAGATAACAGTGGCTATCGATGACCCCCTAATGCTGGCGGCAGACACCGCGATACAGGGTGAGAACCAGACACCCAATCAGGCATCAAAAACGTGGAAGATCCTGATTGTCGACGATGAAGAAGAAATCCATGTGGTGACGCGTTTGGCATTGCATGACTTTACCTTCGGCGGTCGGCAATTGGAGTTTATCAGCGCCTATTCGGGTGCTGAAGCGAAGACCATGGTTCGCGACAATCCCGATGTGGCAATTATTTTGCTGGACGTTGTGATGGAGACGGACAGTGCCGGTTTGGATGTGGCGCAATATATTCGCCAGGACCTTGGCAACCATTTTGTTCGCATTGTACTGCGAACCGGGCAGCCTGGTCTGGCTCCGGAAAGGCGGGTGCTGAAAGTCTATGATATCAATGACTACCGCGCGAAAACCGAGCTCACTCAAGACCGTTTGTTCTCGGTCATTTACACGGCGTTGTCATCCTATCGCGACCTGGTTTCCCTGGCGCGAAGTCGTCACCAGCTTATCGGCTTAGTCAATGAAATTGAGCAGTTGTCTCACTTGGCTGCAAGAGACCTACAGGTGCCTTTAAACGAAGTAGTCGGTACGATCCGTCGCCTGTCCTCGCAAAAGCAGGAGGCATTGCCTGCTGCGATTGCCGAGGATGTCATGGATATGCGGGAAAATATTTATGCGATGCAATCGGCGTTGAATAAGCTCGTTGCCCTGACGTCGGTTGGGCGTTTCAACGAGAGCCGCGAAACCGTAGACTGCAATGCGGTGATCCACGAGGTGTTGGTGAATCTCGATGCTGAGTTTCGCGCTAGCAGCGCCAATCTCCACTGTGAGGCATTGCCCACGATTCACGCCTGCCACCGGCAAATGGTTCAGCTATTTCAGAACCTGATCAGCAATGCCATTCGCTTCACAGAAGGTCATGCACCGGACATTTATATCAATGCCGTTACCCACGAGCGGAACTGGTTGTTTTCGGTGACGGATACCGGTCGAGGTATCAGCCCTGAGCAGCACAGTAGCTTGTTTAACCTGTTCCATCGCGATAGCACCGAGGGTGTCTCCAAGGAATCTGGTGTGGGGCTGGCGATATGCGAAAAAATCGTGCGCTGGCACGGTGGGAAAATCTGGTTGGAGTCTGAGGTCGGCAAGGGGTCGACATTTTACTTCACCATCCCTCTGAGCGAGTAAGGGGCGAGCGATGCGTGCTGACTGGATCGTTTCGGGCCTCTCACAGGCGATACTGTGCACGGATAGCGAGGTTAATATCTGTTATCTCAACCCCGCGGCTGAGCAGCTATTAGCGGTAAAGAGTAGCGATGTGTGTGGCAAGCCGGTCAGCGAAGCGCTCGGGTTAAAGGATGAGGCCGGCGGCATGTTAACGGCGGCCTCGCTGAAAGACCTGTGCTCGCAGGGTCATGAGGCGAGACTGCGTTTATTGGCAGATGGCGGTGCGCCCGAAGCCGAGCTAGCGGCGGGTGTGTCGCCCGTCCACGATGGGGCGGGAGAGCAGGTGGGTTACAGTCTCATGCTTGCATCTCATACCTTGTCGAATCTCGACAACGCCGGTGCGGTGAGCCACCTCGACCCATTAACCTCTTTGGAGGGGCGAAAGGAATTCGAGCACCGTATTGATAACTTGGTGAATGATGCTGCCACCAGCTCCCGCACTCATGCATTGCTCTACATCGATATTGACCAGTTTAAGCTGATCAACGACACCAGTGGGCATGGCGCGGGTGACAACCTGATTAAGGTGGTTGGGGAGTGTATTCAAGATGAATTGTTTACCGGCGACCTACTTTACCGTTTAGGGGGCGATGAGTTTGGTGTGCTGTTGAGCAATGTTGACGCGTTTGAAGCACGCGCTATTGCCGCGCGCTTGGTTAAGGCCGTTAAGCGCATCAATTTCAACTGGGGCAATATCAGCCACCGCGTATCGGTAAGTATTGGCGTTGTCCTTATTGACCAGTATTCCCTGGAACGTCAGACCGTGATGAGTCAGGCCGATGTGGCGATGTACTCGGCTAAGGATAATGGTCGAGATCGCGTTCACATATACGATGTACAAGATAAGAACCTTAGTCGCCTGCATGACGAGATGGATTGGGTGCATCGTATAAACGAAGCCCTGAGCAACGACGACTTTTGTCTGGTGCGCGAGCACATCGTATCGCTGGGTGATGACACCTCAGCGCTAAGCTATAGTGAGTTGTTGCTTCGCATGAAGTACAAAGGCGAGCTGCTCAGCCCGGGGCAATTCATGCCAGCGGCGGAGCGCTTTGGCCTTATGCCGCAGGTGGACCGATGGGTTGTCAATGCCGCCATTGCGTACCTTCGCGCGAATCCACAGTTAACGCCTGGCGAAAATATGTTTTCGGTTAATATCTCCGGGCAGTCACTGTGTCAGGAGGCCTTCCTTGAGTTTGTCTATAGAAAACTTCGCCGTGGTCATGTTGATCCGGGGCTGATTTGTTTCGAAATTACTGAAACGGTTGCGATCACCAATTACTCAGTAGTGACGCGCTTTATTGAGCGCGTGCATGAATTGGGAGGGCAGTTCGCACTCGATGACTTTGGTACGGGCATGTCGTCCTTCGGGTATCTGCAAGAGCTGCCGGTGGATTTTGTCAAAATAGATGGGCTCTTTGTCCACGATATGGACACCAACCCCGTGCACGAGGCCATGGTTCGATCTATCAATGACATCAGTCATGTGCTGGGTAAGCGCACAATCGCTGAGTTTGTCGAGCGAGAGTCAGTGCAAGACAAGCTGCGTGACTTAGGTGTCGATTTTAGTCAGGGGTATTTGCACGGTCGCCCTGCGCCGCTGTTAGATGGCAGGGCACAGGCGAACTCCTGATAAGCCTTGTTTGCCTGAAATTCCTGCCACAGTTTGCTCAAATGCCCGGATTTCTACTCCATTTCGGCTCTAGTTCACACTCTTTTGGCATGCTATAACTGTGCGTTATTGTGCAGTAACCTGATTTCCGGGGCGCTGTGTCGACCAAAGAGTGTAGTTATGCTGCTTTCCAAGCAATGCAAGTCATTGAGTAACAAGATTTTTCGTGCGCCGGGTGCCGAGTACCTCGCCACGAGTAAAGCGATTATTGATAGCGCTGAAGTTTCTCCCGAAGGGACGGGAATGGAAGCAGGCGATGTCGATGCGATATGGCAGAAAGCCGAGGCTTTACACCGCAGTGGTATGCACCCGATGGTTAGCATGACCCTTCGGCGCAACGGTAAGCTTTTGATTAATCGCAGTATTGGCTACGCGCGCGGCTTGGAAAGCGGCGAACCAGAGGTTGCCGAGCTGGATACCCCCGTGTGCTTATTTTCCGCCTCCAAGGTGGTAACGGCGGTACTGATCCACAAGCTTGCTGAAGATGGACTGATTGACCTCCTCAATCCGGTCAGCCACTACATTCCCGAATTTGCTCAGGGCGGGAAGGCGAATATCACCATTTACCAGCTATTGGCACATCGCGCGGGCGTTCCGGGTGTGCCACCGGGCACGCCAACGGAGATTCTTTTTGATCCGCAGGCCGCGCTGGAGAAAATCTGCGCGGAACCAGCCTTATGTGAAGACGGCAGGGTCGTTGCCTACCATGCAATCACCGGTGGTTTCGTGCTCGCCGAGCTTATTCGGATATGCACGGGCAAAGACATTAATACCTACCTGGATGAAGTGATCCGCAAGCCTATGGGCATGCGCTTTTTCCGTTACGGGCTGGAAGAAGCGGACCACCACCACGTCGCTGAAAATTATATTAGTGGTATGGCGAATATCGGCCCGGTAGGCCGGCATTTAGAGAAGGTGCTGGGAACGGATGTCGATTCCGTTGTGCATTTGTCCAACACCGCAGACTTCTTAAACGCGCAAATCCCAGCGGGCAACCTGTACGCAACGGCTGAAGAAGCCAGTCGTTTTTTCCAAATGCTGGTGCAACAAGGGGAATGGCAGGGTAAGCAGGTGTTATCGCCGCTGACAGTCAACCGCCTTACACGGGAGGCGGCGCGCCCACAATTTGATCGCTCGCTGATTATTCCCATGCGATATAGTGCTGGCGCCATGTTAGGTGGCCGTCACATTGGCGTGTACGGGCGTAATACACCCTACGCTTACGGGCACTTAGGATTTTCTAATATCCTTTGTTGGGCAGACCCCCAGCGGGATATCGCGGTGTCTATTCTCAATACCGGCAAGCCCGTTGTGGGCAATCATATACTGAGCTTGCTGGGCTTGGTGGACGGAATCAGCACGCGTTGCGCGCCATGCAAGAACATGGAGATATTGAACAGTAAAATGCCGCGATTTTCGTTGAACACCTAGTCATTTTATTGTTCACCGACTCTGTTATTATTGTATAACTAACTGGCACTAGTGAACTAAGCATCAGTGCTGATACTCGGTTCGCACACAAGCTGCTACGGTGATGTGTGATTGCCTTGGTACACGGCCAAAACAGGAAGACCATGCCCTCTACAATTAAGAAGCTCGACAAGAAATTGCAGGAAGCCTCCAGCTTTGATGAGTGGAAGTCGCTGGCTCAGGAACACGATCGCAGCTCGGGTCGGGCTCACTGGAAGAAGATCGACAAGACTAGCTTGTACGATTACGCCTCGATTCGTTCTCGACTCGAGCGTCTCAGGTATTTTCGCGAGAACAACGACAATATTGGACTGCTGTTCACCCTCAATGAAGGGATACACGGCAATATGGGTGGCATGGGTAAGCCCGTGCTGTACTCCCGTGCAAAATTTGGCACCAAGGAGCTGATTGGCGACTACGTCGATGCCATTGTCGATGCCCTGGATCACCTGAGTAATTTGGACTGTGATCAGCCCGGCTTTGTGGAGCGCTTGGACTTTTTCCGTCGCGCGAATAAGTGTTACGGAAAGTCGGCGTTGATGCTCAGTGGCGGGGCGATACTGGGCAATTTCCACGTTGGCGTGGTTAAGGCGCTGATCGAACAAGACCTTTTGCCCGACGTTATTTCCGGCGCCAGTGCCGGCTCGCTGATCGCTGCCGTGCTCGGCACAAAAACTGACGAAGAGTTGGGGTATTTCCTCGATACCGATAACTTGTTGCAGGAATTGCGCTTAGAAATGGAGCTGGTCAACAACGACCTGTCCAGCACGACTCCCCGCATCAATCACCGTATGCTCAAGGAGAAGATCGCCAAGCTGGTACCGGATATGACCTTCCAGGAGGCCTTTGAAAAAACCGGTCGCCACATTAACATTTCGGTCTCGCCGTCTGATGTTCACCAGACTTCTCGCCTACTCAATGCGGTTGCCTCGCCCAACGTCTATATTCGCAAAGCGGTTCTCGCATCGTGTGCAGTACCCGGCGTATTCCCGCCAGTGATGTTGGAGGCGAAAAACGTCCACGGACATCCCCAGCCCTATTTGGCGACGCGCCGTTGGATCGATGGTTCCTTCAGTGACGATTTGCCTGCTAAGCGTTTATCCCGCCTGTACGGCGTGAACCACTTTATTGTCAGCCAGACCAATCCCATTGTGTTGTGGATGTTGCACGATGCGAAGTCGGATCAGGCGGGTGTCGTTAAGTCACTGCGGCACTTCACAATGCGTAGCCTTAAAGAGTGGTACAAGGTTAGCAACGGCCTGATTCAAAAATACTTTAAGTCCTCACCAAAGGTGCGACGGCTGGCGAATATGGCCAATGCGGTCATCAGTCAAGAGTACACAGGGGACATTAATATTATCCCGCGCTACCGCTTTTTTGATCCGCGCAAGCTTCTCAATGAGCTGACAGAGGATCAATTGCGCTTCTTTATCAAAGAAGGGGAGCGAGCGACCTGGCCGAAAATTGAAATGATTCGTACCAGTACCAAGATCAGCCGGAAGTTGGCAGATATTTTGGAACGCTATGAAGATGAAGAGATGGTGCGACTGGGTAAGAATCATCAACACCACCTCGGCGCAGAGATGCCGCGAAGCCGTCGCGCCTAAGTAATTAATCTCCCGCTAAGCCCCGCTTGAGCTTGAACCGCAGCGGGGCTGCTCGTACTATTTGCTCTCCTCAGGCCTGCCTAACAACGGAGAGTAGTATGGTCGAAGCTACAACCTTTACCCCCTATATATCAGCTTTTGGTGGCGCCTTAATTGGCTTGTCAGCCGTTTTGCTTATGTGGTCTGTGGGCCGTATTGCCGGGATATCCGGAATCGTTGCCGGGGCGGCCTTGGAACACGGTGAGGAGCGTAACTGGCGACTGCTGTTCCTGCTGGGGTTATTCATTGGCGCGGGCGCAACAGCGGCGCTAAGTGGGGCACTAGACGATATTCAGCCCCTGGTGTCGACGCCGGTGCTGGTTGCCGCAGGCGTACTCGTTGGTGTCGGTACGTCTATGGGCTCAGGCTGCACCTCTGGTCACGGCGTATGCGGCATCTCGCGTTTTTCCTGGCGCTCGATTGTCGCCACGTGCCTATTCATGTTGAGCGGCTTTGTTACGGTATTTGTGATGCGCCACGTACTGGGAGAAGGCCTGTGAAGAATATTGTCATAGTGTTGGCGGGGGCCTTGTTTGGCGCCGGTATTGCGATTTCTGGCATGGCCAATCCGGCCAAGGTACAGAATTTCCTCGACCTCTTCGGGGTGTGGGATCCGAGTTTAGCCTTTGTTATGGGCGCAGCGCTTGTTGTTGCAACACCCGCCTATTTTTTCGTTTTTAAAGCGGGTAAACCGAAATTTGCTGAGCGTTTTCACCTGCCCGAACGCAAGGATATTGACCGCAAGCTTGTGGCCGGAGCCGTGCTGTTTGGCATGGGATGGGGCTTGAGTGGTCTTTGTCCCGCTCCGGCACTGGTAGCGATACTCAGCGGTATTGGTCACTTTGTTGTGTTTGCCCTGGCAATGCTTGCCGGCATGATCCTTCAGCGGCAGTTTATGTCGCGATAGCGCCTGTGGAAAGTGCCGGATTGAGTGTAAACTGCAGGCTCTTAAAAAAATAAGCGCCTAGCGCGATGGGAGTGCTCATGACGGTAAGTTTGCAATTTGAGCAGGATCTGGAAACGGTATGGAACCGGCTTCAAGACCCTGATTTTCGTGTGGAACGCAGTTTAGCGCTGGGTGAACTCAGCGCCGATTGCGAAATTGAGGATCACGGTGACACGCTTACCGTGCATATGACGCGTGAAGTGACGAGGGAGCTGCCGTCAGTGCTGGCTAAGGTTTTTAACCCGAAGCAAACGCTCAAATTTGTCGAAGAGTGGCAGGCCGATGGTGACGGATGGTCCGGTACTATTCAGATTACCGTAGATGGCCAGCCAGTGGTGCTGTCTGCAGAAATGTCGCTTCAGCCAAAAGGTAGTGGTTGTGAATACCGCGTCAGCCATCGCTGCAAGGCAAAGATCCCCCTGGTTGGCGGTAAAGTTGAGAAATTCGTCTTGTCCCAGACCGATAGCGGTGCGGTGGATGAGTTGAACTACCTCAAGTCAGATCTTGGCTGAGGCCTTCTCAGGCTGCTTGCTGGTGATCCAGTAATGCAGCCTGCAGATCCTGCGGCGCGCGCAGGCGTTTAATCTCTTCGAATAGCCCTGCGGCCTCTGGGTAGTGGCGGCGCAAATATCCCAGCCACTGCTTCACGGGCCCGCCAACATGGCGCGGCGCACAGTTGACCAGGCTGTCCTGAAATAGCTCGCGCACCATTGGAAATACCTGCTGCCAGTCTTTGTCCTGGTAGCCATCGCCGGTCTGCGCGGCTTTAATCGACAGGGCGAGGTCTGGGCGCGACAGAATTCCCCTGCCCAGCATAATATCGTTGCAACCACTGTCTTTTAGGCATTTTTCGGCATCTGTAGGGCTCCATATTTCACCGTTTGCGACAATGGGAATTGCGAAACGCTCGCCTGCCGGGGCGATTTCATGCCAGTGGGCGGGCGGCGTGTAACCGTCGTCGCGCGTGCGAGCGTGTACTGTAAGCTGCTGGGCACCGCCGTCCACAATGGCGGCGACGACATCCAAAAAGCGGCTGCGGTCGCGGTAACCCAGGCGGATTTTTACGGTCAAAGGACAGTGCTTGGGCAAAGCCGCTCGGATTTCACCCACGATGTTATGGATCAGCTCGGGCTCGTCCAGCAGCACAGAACCGCCTCGATGGCGATTGACGCATTTAGCCGGACAGCCGAAGTTTAGATCGACGCCCAGTGCGCCCAGCTCCGCCGCGCGCGCGGCGTTGTCGGCCATCGGTAACGGCTCGCTGCCCAGCAGTTGAACGTACACTGGAACGCCACTGGGGGTTTTGCCGTCGTGTTGCAGTTCAGGGCAGAGGCGATGGAACACCCTTGGCGGCAGCAGTTGGTTGGTGACGCGAACAAATTCGGTAATACAGCGGTCGATGCCGCCTGCGCTGGTCAGCAGTGCGCGCATGCGTGCGTTGACGACCCCCTCCATCGGGGCAAGATGAATTTGCATGGCGTGGATGCTCTGAGAAACGTAAAATAGGTGATCAATGTCGGCGCATTATAGCGAGCTTGCCGGCATCTTTGGGGAATTTACCATGGCAGTGACTAAACGTTCCGGCATATTGTCGATATTGCTACTGACCGTTATAGCCGGCGTAGTGCTGGCTGTGGTTCAGGCCTACTCGATAGCGCCGGATCCCGAGGCGCTGGCCGAAGAGTCAGAAATCTTTAACGCCGACGACGCGCAGTGGTTTGGTGAGGAGCCCGAGACCCGCAGAGTCGTCGTGGGTTTGGCCGTGCAACAAGCGCAGGGGGGCGAACAGGCCCTGGTTGCGGTTGACGGGCAGGAGCGCTTTGTGCGGTCGGGTGATACCTTGGCGGTGCCCTGTCTGCGCGTTGCAGAAATTCTGGACGCGAGCCTCTTGCTGGACAGTTGTGGGGCGTACCAGTTGTTGCCCATTGGCGGCAGTGGCTTCCACTATAAGCCGCTGGCGACTGGCAGGCCCCAGCCAGCAGCGAGGGTGGAGACCATTGATCTGCGTGGCAACAATGCTGTCACCACATTGGTTGCTGAATACCTTGAGCGCTTGTATACCTCGCCATTGTCGCTGCGCGGGGCGGTGAAAGTAGAGCGTAAGAAGTCGGACTCCGGTGAGCGGGAGTACTACCTTTACCCGGGCAAAGATGAACGCCTTTTTTCCCAGCTGCCGCTTCGTAGCGGCGATCGCTTGCACGCCGTCAATGGCATTGCGCTGAGTGATAGCGAGGCGTTGAGCGATTTGTATGAGCGTCTCGACGAGGTGGAGGCGATCACCATTACCCTGGCGCAGAAGCAACAGAGCACTAAGATAGTATTGGTGTCCTTGCCAGCGACCGTTCAGGCAATGATTCGTCTCGCAGCCGAGTAGTTGCTTTGCAGAATTCAGTGCGCATTTTCTTGCGAAATGATTGACTTTCCTTAATATTTTGTCGGCCTCTCGGGTAGTATACTGAGCCAAACAATAGCGGCGACTCAGCTGCCCCGCAGCACTGTACGGAGAGAACGATGAGCGACTATAAAAAATGGGAATGTGTTATCTGTGGCTTCATTTATGATGAGGCAGAGGGTATTCCCGATGACGGTATTCCCGCTGGCACACGCTGGGACGATGTCCCCGAGGACTGGGAGTGCCCCGATTGTGGTATCAGTAAGTTCGACTTCGATATGGTTGAGGCTTAGCCACCTGCATCACCGACACTGCACTCTGCCGCTGATTTTCAGCAGAGTGCAGCACCCCTCAAAAATTACCTTCCACTGTGCGCCTCGCACATTGCCTCTGTTACACTAGGCCGGATTTGGCGCAAAAGCGTCGTTCAACTGTCCAAGACCAGAGGTAACTATGCAAATGATAAAAAAAGCCTTGTTATTATCTTCACTGTTGTTGGCGGCCGCTTGTGCTCCCGAAGTGGGTTCCGAGGCATGGTGCGCGGCGATGAAGGAAAAGCCCAAAGGTGATTGGAGCGTCAACGAAGCAAGCGACTACACCAAACACTGCGTATTTAAATAGTGATAAGTCTGTCCAGGCCGGGTAGCTTTGCCCGGTTTTGATGACGGTTTGATGAAAAGGGCATTGCAAGCCTGGCTGACTCCGGCTAAAACCTTGCAAAGGCGTCGTTCGTGGTAAGAAAAATGTCACACTGTTTCTCTACTATGCGTCGCTTAGCTACAACGGTAGGGATGATGTACAACTGTGGATAAATTGGCGGTAGTAAAAATTTTGCGTAGCTCCCAGTTGCGCTCCGCCATCAGCGCCTTGCTTTTAGTGTTGTTGATTGTGTTGCTGACCGAGCTATTTTGGAGTGTCGCCAGCATCTTGCGCACGCCAACGTTGCCTCCAGCCAGCGTTGCCACGGTTGATGTTGCGACAGGCAATGGCCCTGACTACAGTGTCCAGTCTTTGCTAGCCGTCCCGCTGTTTGGCGAGCCACCCAAGGCGGCGGTGGATGAACAGACGATCCAGAAGGATATCAAGCGCAGCCGTCTGAAAATTACCGTGCTTGGCGTTGTTGCCGGCAGCAAAGACAGTGGCGTGGCGATTCTGCGCCACGGCAGCAAAACTAAAGCCTACGGTGTCGGAGAAAAGATAGAAGTCGCCGGGGCCGTGAAACTGTTGGCGGTAATGCCTGACCACATTGTGATTGAGAACAACCGCAAGCAGGAAAAAATTGAACTGCAAAAACGCCGCGTGAGCCAGGGGATTAGCGCAACAGCCACTCCCTCAGCGGCGAACGGCGATGTGATCGACCTGAATCGTGCTGAAATTCGCGATCTTATCGGCGACCCGCGGCAGACAATTCAAAATAGCCCGCTGCGTTTGGCGCGCTTTTTTGCCGCTAGCCCGGTAATGGAGGGCGAGCAGCTGATTGGCTACGAGATGAAGCCGGGGCGCGATCCACGCCTTTTTAAACTGCTTGATTTGAAGCCAGGCGATGTCGTTTTATCGGTGAATGGCCAGTCGTTGTCGGAGTTGCCGACTACCGAATTAATGAAGCTGATGGAAACCACGCAATCCTTCGAGCTGCTTGTGCAGCGCAACAATACGATTTTGAGCAAAAGATTGGATATATGAAAACTTTTCTCCTGAGCCTATCACTGCTGGTGGTACTGGCCGCGCCGCTGCAAGCCGCTTATGCCGAACGCTTCGAACTCGACATGCAAAATGTGGATATCGGTGAATTTATCGACACGGTTGCCAAATTGACGGGCAAAACCATTGTTGTAGACAGCCGAGTGAAGGGCAAGGTCAGCGTTCAGAGCCACAGGAAACTCGACGCCGATGAGCTGTATCAAATCTTCCTGTTGCAGCTCGGGGTAGAGGGTTACTCTGCGGTCGAGGCCGGCGACGGTGTGCTCAAAGTTATTCCAAATCAGGCGGCGAAAATAGAAGGCATTGAGGTTCAGCGGTCCTCCGCAGCAGTGGGGCGCAGTGAGTCCATCATTACCCGCATCGCGCAGCTGCAAAATGCGGATTCCGACGAGCTAGTTAAGTCATTGCGGCCCCTCGTCGATAATAAAGTCGGGGTAATCACCAGTTACTCCGATGCCAATATCATCTTGATTACCGATCGCGAATCCAATGTTCGCCGTTTGATGTCGATCATCTCAGCCGTTAACTCTGTCGACTCCCAGTTGATGGAGACCGTGGTGTTGCGTAATTCGTCGGCGGAAGAGGTGGAGCGCGTTTTAAACAAAGTGTTGTCGCAACAAACGCGCAAACGGGGATCATCCAAGCCTGTTGTCGCGGCAGACCCTCGGACGAATACGCTCATTCTATTTGGTGACGACGAGGCGCGTAGTTATCTGCGAAGGCTAGTTGCTGACCTCGATAGCGAGGTGTCTAGCCAGTCGAATATTCGCGTTAGGTATTTGAAGTACGCCAAAGCAGAAGAATTGGCGAAGGTCTTAAAAAGCATAAGCGACACCATTGTTAAAGATGAGCAAAGCGCGGGCCGAAATGCGGCGCCGGGCGTATCTTCGTCAATTAACATTGAAGCCCACGAGCAGACGAACTCCATCGTCATGTCGGGTAGCCCACATATTATCTCTGACTTGGAAAAAATCATTCGCGACCTGGATATCCGTCGTGCACAGGTGCTGGTCGAAGCCATCATTATTGAAGTGACTGACAGCAAGGCCAAAGAGTTAGGGGTGCAGTGGTTGTTCAGAGGGTCTCAAGAGGGCAGCACACCCGCAGGTGGTATTAATTTCGGCGGCGGTGCATCGGGTACTAGCGGCACACCGGGAATTATTAGCCTGTTGGCTGGCAGCGATGCTGCGGCGGCAGCGGCATCGACGGTCAAGGGCGCTGCCATCGGTCTTGGGAAACTGTCGGATGGCTTTAGCTTCGCTACCCTGGTCTCGGCGTTGGCGAGTGACTCAGAGTCAAATATTCTCTCTACACCGAGCCTGCTCACCTTGGACAATGAAGAGGCATCCATTCTGGTGGGGCAGGAAATTCCGGTGATCACTGGTTCAACCGCCAGTTCCACAAATACCAACCCTTTCCAGACCATCGAGCGGCAAGAAGTGGGGACCAAGCTCCTGATGACGCCGCAGATTAACGATGGCGATGCTGTGCAAATGACGATTGAGCAGGAGGTGTCCTCGCTCAGCCCGGCAACCAATGCCGCCGATGTTATTACCAATAAGCGCACCATTAAAACGACAGTACTGGTGAACGACGGTGCAACAATCGTGCTGGGCGGCCTTATTGATGATCAGGTCAATGAGCAGACCGCGAAGGTGCCTTTGTTGGGCGATATCCCCCTGTTGGGCAGATTGTTTCGCGCGGACAACACCAGCATGTCTAAGCGCAATTTGATGGTGTTTATCCGGCCAACTATCGTCCGTGACCAGGCAACACTCTCTGAACTCAGTGGCAGAAAGTACAACTTTATTCGCACCGAGCAGTTGGCTAAAGCCGCATCCGGTATTTCCTTGTTCCCATTCACAGAGCTATCGGTATTGCCAGAATGGTCCGGCCTGGAGCCCTCGCCGGTAGATTTGCTGCCCCGCGAAACCCTGGCTGAGCCGCCGGTTAAGGCATCGCCAGCCGCCGACACTGAATCCGCACCGCAGAATTCACCAGCGCCGCAACCACCGGCGCAGCAGGGCGCCGCTGCCAGCCCAGCAGAGGAAGCGCCGGTTACGGCCGAGCCCATAGAGTGGCGCAAGGACGAATGCAGTCGCCGGGTACGCGCTGGTTCGAAGATGCCGCGCCGCTGCGACGGCGCTGAGGATGGCCAAGCCTGATGTCGCGCCCCTTAAGTTACGCTTTTGCACGCACTAATCGCCTGTTGGTGGAGGACGGCGAGCACGGCCCTCAGGTGTTGGTTTGCCGCACCACGCCAGCGCCTGCCTTGGCCGAGGTTCAGCGCGCACTGAATACGTCTTTTTCAATGGCGCTATGTGATGAGGACGCGCTGCAAGAGAAGATTAACGAGGCTTTTCAGCGCCAGCAGGGCGATGCGATGTCGGCGATGGGCGATATCAGCGACGAAGTGGACCTTGACCGCTTGGCTGAGGAGATTCCCGAGTCTCAGGACCTTTTGGACGCGCAGGATGACGCCCCTGTTATCCGCCTGATTAATGCCTTGTTCGGTGAAGCGCTAAAGCGTGACGCTTCCGATATTCATATTGAAACCTACGAGAAAACCATGTCAGTTCGCTTGCGAGTGGACGGCATTCTGCAAGAAGTATTAACACCCAACCGCCGCCTCGCCCCCTTGCTGGTGTCGCGTATTAAGGTGATGTCTCGCCTCGATATTGCGGAAAAACGCGTGCCCCAGGATGGTCGTGTGTCACTGCGGATCGCCGGTCGGTCGGTGGATGTGCGGGTGTCGACCATTCCATCGAATTACGGCGAGCGCGTGGTGATGCGCCTGTTGGATAAACAGGCTGCGCGAATCGATCTTTCTCATCTCGGTATGCCCGAGAGAACACTGGCGAAACTGACCGACCTGTTGCATCAGCCCAACGGTATTATCCTGGTGACCGGGCCGACCGGCTCCGGTAAAACCACCACGCTTTATGCCGGGTTGATGGCCTTGAACGACCGCAAGCGGAATATTCTCACCGTGGAAGACCCGGTAGAGTACGACATTGAAGGAATCGGTCAGACGCAAGTGCATGCCAAAGTGGGTATGACCTTCGCGAGGGGCCTGCGGGCGATTCTTCGCCAGGACCCCGATGTCGTGATGGTCGGCGAGATCCGCGACCAAGAGACGGCCGAAATTGCCGTACAGGCATCGTTAACCGGTCACATGGTGTTATCGACCCTACACACCAACACCGCCATTGGCGCCATTACGCGTTTGGTCGACATCGGTGTAGAGCCGTACTTGATTGCGTCGAGCTTAAAAGGCGTATTAGCACAGCGCCTGGTGCGTCGTTTGTGTCAGTCCTGCCGCCAGCCAATAACGCTGGATGCGACGGAAGCGCGCCTGCTGGGAGATACCCAGTTAGAGGGTCAGCAAGCCTACAATGCCGGTGGCTGCGAAGCGTGTCAGCACTCTGGTTATCGCGGTCGCCAGGGCGTCTATGAATTGTTGGTGATCGACAGGGAACTGGCGGAAATGATCCACAATCGCGCCGGCGAGCAGGAGATTCAGCGCTATGCCAGTGCCCGAATGACAACGCTGATGTCAGAGGGGCGGCGACTGGTGCTCGAAGGCCAAACGAGCCTCGACGAATTGTTGCGCAGCGTTCGCGAGGGTGCCGATGCCGGCCTTTGAGTACCGCGCACTCGACGCTGGCGGCGCCAGTCGCAAGGGCATCGTCGAAGCCGATTCGATCCGCATGGCAAGGCAAGCCCTGCGGGATCAGCAGTTATTTCCGGTAGAGGTAAAAGCCACTCGCGATAGATCTTCCGGTAAGGGCGGCCTGTCGTTGTCGCGGCCGCGTATCGGTATTGCCGATCTGGCGCTGTTCACCCGCCACTTAGCAACACTGATACATTCCGGAATACCGGTCGAAGAGGCCCTGGCGGCGACGGCAAAGCACAGTCGCAAAGAGGCACTCAAGCGCATAATTCTGGAATTGCGTTCGCGGGTATTGGAGGGGCACTCGCTCGCCGATGGCCTGAACGATCACCCCCACGTGTTTAATTCTGTTTACCGCGCACTGGTCAGCTCTGGCGAAAAATCCGGTGATTTGGCAGAGGTGTTAAATCAGCTTGCAGAATACACCGAAGACAGCCAAAAGCTGCGCAGTGTGATTGTGCAGGCGGCGCTCTATCCCGTGGTATTGTGTTTTGTCGCCATCGGCGTCATTACTGCGCTAATGACCTATGTTGTTCCAAAGGTCACCGCGCAGTTTGAACACTACGATCAGACGCTGCCGTTTTTAACACGGGCACTGATTAGCATCAGCGACGGCCTCGCCAGCTACTGGTATGTGATGATTCTTGCGATAGCGGCCGTCGCGTCGGGCGTTTATCTATGGATGCGCGATCCGCAACGGCGCTTGCGAGCTCATCGCTGGGTATTGAAGGTGCCACTTTGGGGGCTGCTGATGCTGGAGCTGGACGCGGCGCGCATGCTGCGTACGCTGGCGATTTTGCTGTCGTCGGGGGTGCCGTTTTTGGAAACGCTGAAAGTGGCCTGTGCAACGCTGGGCAATGAGCATTTAAAACAAAGTATGGATCGCGTGCGCGAGCAGGTGCGCGAGGGCAAGAGCTTTAGCCGGTGCTTACAGGATGAAGCGGAATTGCCCCCAATGGCGGTGTATATGATCGCCAGTGGCGAATCCAGTGGCGAGTTGGAGCAGATGGTTCAGCGCGCCGCCGCCAACCTGGAGCGTGAGCTTCAGGCTCGTGTGCAAATGTTTGTCAGCCTTTTTGAACCCCTGTTAATCGTGGTTTTGGGGCTGGTAGTCTTAGCGATCGTGTTGGCAATTCTGCTGCCGATACTGCAATTGAATAACCTTACTCAGTTTTAGGAGGTCGACGTGGAGTCGCGTGCATTGAGTTCTCGCCGCCAACAGGGTTTCACACTGTTGGAAATCATGGTCGTTATCGTCATCTTGGGGCTCTTGGTGGCCGTTGTTGCTCCGAACGTACTGCAAAACCAGGATCGAGCGATGGTGGAGAAGGCCCGCGCGGATATAGCGGTGTTGGAACAGTCACTGGATATGTACAAGCTGGACAACCACGTTTACCCAACCACCGATCAAGGGTTGATGGCGCTGGTTAAACGGCCTGAAACGGGCCCCTCGCCGAAAAATTATCGCAGCAATGGCTATATTAAGCGCCTGCCTGAGGACCCCTGGGGTAACCCCTATAATTACATCCAGCCTGGTGAGCACGGCCCCTACGACCTGTATTCCACCGGAGCTGATGGTGAAGAGGGCGGTGAGGAGTTAGCCCGTGACATCGTCAACTGGCAGGAATAGTCAACGCGGCTTCTCTTTGCTGGAGCTGTTGGTCGTTATCTTTATTATTGGCCTGATGAGCGGTGTTGCCGTTCTGACTCTGCCCAGCAGGGGTGGCGAAGAACTGCTGCGAGAGAATCGCGCGGTAATTCTGCTGGCGCTGCGCACAGCAAGGGCAGAGGCGGTGTTTAGTGGCCGCAGTTTGGGCTTGTTGTGGGATGGCGATAAAGGCCGCTTTCTGAGCCGCAATGCCGACGGCTGGTCCGCCATTACCCAGGGACCATTGGCCAAGCCTTTGGAGATAGACGACGACTTGCGCAGTGAAATCCTGTTAGCAGGCGAGCCATTAAATCTGCCTGAGGGTGATGACCGGCGCGTATTGACACCCCAGATACTGTTTTTGGGCGACGGCCAGACCAGTCCATTTCAATGGCGCCTATTATCTGCCGATGGCGGCTCTATCAGTGTTGATGACCGCTTGCGACCGGAGGCGGCGGGGTGAGGAACCAACGCGGGTTTACACTGCTTGAGATTATGGTCGCGCTGATGATTTTTGCCACGGCGGCGGTGGCCTTGAGCAAGAGCCTGAGCGAAGCGACCCTGAGCACCGGCGAGTTGGAGAAGCGCCAATTTGCCGACCTGCTCGCACAAAACCTGCTGATAGACATTCTTCGGGAGGGTTACGGGAACCGTAATCTGGGGGAGAAAAGCCTTGCGGGTTACGATTTTGTTTGGCGTCGGCGCTTGAGTGATACACCGGACCCCGCTATCCGCCGAGTGGATATCAGTGTTCAGCTCTCTGGCGACGAAGACACCTTAGCCAGCCGCAGCGCCTATATGCCGAAAAAGGTGGACCAGTAATGCGCAGGCAGGGCGGGTTTACCCTTGTCGAGCTACTGATTGCCATTGGCATCATGGCCTTATTGGGCGCGATGGCCAGCGCCATGCTGAATGGCGCACTGTCGAATCAAGAGCAGGTCGCTAAGCGCCAATACCAGCTGGAGCGCCTGGCACTGGCCCTGCAGATGATGCGCCGGGATTTGGAGCAACTTACGCCGCGGATTCCTCGGGATGAACAAGGTGACGCGATGGGGGCAAGAATCGTCGCTGAACAGATTGGTGAAAACAGCGAGCTGGAGTTTGTTCACGGTGGCCGCCGTGTATTGCCGGGGCAGCGTTTAGCCAGCACTCTGGAGCGCGTGCAATACCGCCTTGAAGACGGGCAGTTGCAGCGCCACAGCGCGGGCGTCGCCGACCCAACACAGAATAGCCCCTGGCAAAAACGCGTGATGCTCGAGGGGGTGGATCGCTTTGTTGTCAGTTTTTATGACGGCAGTCGCTGGACCAATTTCTGGCCGCCCAGCACGCAGTTAAATGCCCTGCAGCCCAAGGGTCTGCGTGTCGAGTTAGATGTTGGCCCGTGGCCAGGCATCGAGATGAACGTTTTGCTGCCGGAGCTGGTGCCATGAATCTGCCGTCGACGCAGCGCGGTGCGGCGCTGCTAATGGTATTGCTGATGGTCGCCATTATGTTGGTGTTGTCAGTGAACCTGGTGGAATCAGTGCGCTACAGCAGTCAGCGGCTGTTGAATCAACGCTACATGGATCAGGCCTATTGGTATGCGTTGGGCGGCGAGTACATCGCAGCGAAGTCGCTGGAAGATGTGGCGGGTGAGGACGTTATTGCGCTGAACCAGAATTGGGCGCGCCGCGATGTTGTCTTCCCCGTGGAGGGCGGCTCTATCGCAGGGCTTATCGATGATCAGCAGGCTTGCTTTAATGTCAATCGCCTGCACCGGCCTGATGGCAGCGAACAGAGTGGCCAGAAGAGCGGCGCGCAACAAGTGTTTGAGTTGTTGCTGCTGAATGTGGACGTCGATGTGCAGCGCGCTGAGTATATCGGCCAGCGCTTAAGCGACTGGGTGGATAGCGACTTCTCGCCCGAGGGCCCTTTTGGGGCGGAAGATTTGAGCTACAGTGGTGAGGATTATCCCTACCTACCGCCCAATCAGGCCATTGATTCGGTGAGTGAACTGGGCTTATTCGCCGATTTTGACGCGGAGGAGCAGGAGGCGCTGCGGCCCTTTTTATGTGCGCTGCCCGAGTTTGATACCCGCTTGAATATTAATACGCTGGGCGAGGAAGATGCCCCATTATTGGCGGCAGCTATTGGCAACCTGCTGGCCGTCGAGCAGATACAGCGACTTATTGCTGAGCGTCCTGCAGAAGGTTGGGCATCCGTTGAGAGTTTTATTGCCAGCTTGGGTCTTCCAGAGGGGCAACAGGTCGCCGCGGAGTTCCAGGCGGGACTGGGGGTGAAGTCCAGTTATTTTCTCGGGCTGGCCGATGTGTTTTACGAGCAGCGCCGACTGCGCTTATACAGTCGCTTTGTACTTCGCAATGGCAAAGCCTATGCCTATGCGCGGGAATATGGAGAAGTTTTTTGAGCGAACGATTACTGCTATCAATGCCGGCGCCCCATGAGCCTACGGTGCAATGGCTCCAGTGGGACACCGAGGCCGAGCAAGTGCTCGACAGTGGTGTTGTCGATGCGCAAGCCAGCGCACTTGCCGCACTGGCCGAGCGCTTCGCTTCGCTGCCTTGCTTTGTCGTGGTGCCGGGCGAGTGGGTGAGCTGGCAACGGGTTGTGCTGCCAAAAGGGGGCCGTGTTGGCTTATCGGCGCTACCATTTTTGCTGGAAGAGCAGCTGTGCAGTGACCTGGAAAACGTTCACCTGGCCTGTGGTGCTATCCGTGCCAATGAATCCACCGATGTGCTGGTGGTTGACCGGCAATACATGGATCTGTGGCACGGCCTGCTAGCCAACAGCGGTTTGAAAATTAAATCGGTGGTACCCGACTACGCCGCGCTGCCCGCCAATGTTGCGCTGATCGATGACACGCGAGCAGTTGCCCATATTGGGCAGCAGGCAATTGCCATCGCCAAAGATAACCTCAGCTACTGGTGGCAACTGGCGGCAGGCCAAGATACCTCCGCGCAAATATACCACCTGCAGGGTACTGAGCTGCCTGAGGGTTTGAATGAGCAAGACCATCAGGTCTTTGAGCATCGCTTAGCGATGATTGCCAAATTGTGGCAGCCCTGGCCAATTAACTTGTTCAGCGGCGCCTATGCGTTGCGCGATGAGAGTGCGGCGCAATGGAAGCAATTTCGCTGGCCAGTGCTACTGCTATTAACGGTGCTGTTCACCCATTTTATTCAGTTGGCCATGGACGTTCGTGACAACCGTCGCCAGATCGAACTGTACGAGCAAGGCATGGTGGATATTTATCGCGATGTTTTCCCCGGTGCTCGAGTTGTGAACGCGCGTAGTCAAATGCGCAGTCAGTTAAATGCTCTGGAGGGCGTGCGCAGCGACAGTGACTTCCTTCCCTGGCTGGAGCGGATTGCCAATGCCAGTAAAGGCAATGTATCCCTGCGTATTCAGCAAATGACCTATGCCAATAGCGCGATCAAAATACTCGTCGAAGCAGATAGCTACGACGGCGTCGATCGCTGGGTAGCGGCACTCGCCTCTCAGGGCTTTGAGGTGGAGCGGGGCGCCTTTGGGCAGTTGGACAAGGGGATCAGTGGGCAGCTTGAACTGCGGGAGGCAGCGCAATGAATGCGTTGATGAATTGGTTTGAAAGCCGCAATGAGCGAGAGCGCACGATTCTGCTGGCGGGGCTGATTGCCGGTGTTCCACTGCTTATTTGGCTGGCCGTCTGGCAGCCTCTTATCAGTGCCAAGCAGCAATCGTCTGAGCGATTAGAGCAGCGTCGAGAGGCGTATTTATGGATGCAAGATGCGGCAGCAAAAGTGCGCGCGGCGCAACGCAGTGGTCGTAAAGTCACAGCGGTAACCGGCTCCACCCAGCAACAAATCACCAGCGCTGCCAGGCAATATACAGTTGCCATCAGCCGCATTGAGCCGCAGAGCGGTGGCCGCTATGCGGTGCAGGTTAGCAATAGCGACTACAACAATATTGTGCGTTTTATCGATGCTCTGGTCGCGTCGGGCATGCCCTTGCACACCGTCTCAATGAGCCGATTAGATGTGCCGGGTAAAGTGTCGCTGCGAGTGGTATTAGGAGGCGAGGCTTGAAGCGCTTAGCGATAATTGTTGTTTGCATACTGTTTTTTATCGTCGGCGTTGTTTGGCGAGCGCCCGCTTGGCTGCTAAGCGATGTAGCGGGTGAGCAGTTAGCTGGCGTTGAGCTGGGTGTTGCCAAGGGCTCGCTTTGGCGAGGGGAATTCAGTCATGTCGGTGTTCAGGGTGTCACGCTTCGCGGCGTAAGTTGGCAGCTGTCTCCCCTGCAGAGTTTTTCCGGCAAGCCTCTTGCTCTATCTGTTGCTGAGCCCGCCAACGTATCGTTAACGGCAGGTGTGAAGGGTGATGCCTTACTGATTTCGGGGCTGACTGCCACAGGGCGTTTGGCGCCTGTGCTCGAGGCGATTCAGGTACCTGCGATGGGCTTTGACGGCGTATTCAATGCGCAGGCATCTGAGGCAAGTCTGACTGCTCAGGGGTGTCAGTCGCTTACCGGGAATGTGGAAATAGGGCAGCTAAGCGGTGATATCGACGGTTTGGAAAGCCTGGGGCAGATTCGGGCCCAGGTCAGTTGCGATGCCGGTAGACTGCGGATCGTCATCGATGAGGCGAATCCTCACCGCCTACGTGGCACCGTAACGCTTGATGCGCGCGGCGTACCTCGCGGTCAAATTAGTTTAACGCCACCACCGCAGAGTGATATTTATCGCAGCCTCAGCCAGATGTTCGGACGCCCGCGCAACGGGAAGGACTTCACGCTGCGTTTGTAAGGGATTGATCGTTATGCGGGCGGCTAGTCGCTTGCAGAAAGCCCACATTGGTTAAGGAGTTGCGAGCTTAGCGAAACATGCTCACGGTGGCTGGCCGTCACCGCCTTGAGCAGCGCGTCGCGCTCGGTTTGCCACTGACGGTAGGCGGCGGGCAGGGCGGTGCCGCCAAGATGTTCGGCTAGCGTGGTCTCGATGGCCCGCGTTGCCGTTAGCAGCGCGTTCTGATGTCGATAGCTCTGCGCTGCGAGCACTTGAATCGAGCCGATAAACTGCCTGTGCAGCACCGCGGCGTAGCGCTGAGCGCGCGGCGTCGGTGAGCTTTGCAAGCACAGTGGTCGCCCATCAATACGCTGCTGAAGGAGTGCATTGGCCTGTTGCAGGCCGGCCAGTGCCTGGGCTTGGAAGTGCAGCATTTCACCGCCGAGCCCGGCGCGTAGCGTTCCCAGTATGGCGACAACGTCGGTGTGCGCGTCGAAGCCTTGCCCGCTCAACCATTGCTGTTGCAGCTGCTGCCAGCGCTGCAAAGCGCGAGTGGCCTGATCCTGAGTCGCATCGGGGTAAGCCTGGCGCTGGTCTGGTGAGCTGCTCCATAGTTGGCGGTATTCACCGCCGCCGAGCAGTGCGTTGGCAAGCCGGTGGGCGAGTTGCTGCTGTTTGTGATCTCTCACCGCTGCCAGGGTGTTGGCGAGGTCGTTATCGTCTTCCGATTTCAGATAGGCAATGCAGGGTTCTACCTCGTCGAGAAATCGCAAGCTAAACACCAGGTCGGTGGCGCTATCGCGGTGTCGACCCAAAATACTATTCTGTTCAGCTAGCGTTTGCGACAGTGCGCAGCGGCGTAAACGCAGAAACTCCAGCAGGTTGATGTCGTCGCCATTGATCGGCAGCTTTACCGATGCCGGGTGAGGGTAGCGAGGGCGACTAACGCTAAGCGCCTCAGCCTCTCGCTCAAGCACTCGCTGTAATCCGTCAATATAGCGCTGCCATGCGGCGGCATGGGGATCGTCGTGGCTGCTGCATGCGGCGGCAATAGAAAAGGTCGCGGCCACGAGGCCGCGAAGGACCGCCCTCATTGATCCAAAATGGCGGTGACGGCATTGACGAGTTCCTCAGAAAGCGGCGTCACGGCCGACGGGAAGGTTTGGCCAATACCGGTTCGCGGGTCAAATACAGTCTTGAAGAAGTTCCAGCTTGGCGAGATTCCACTACTGTCCTGCGCGAGCGCTAGCAGCGGGTGGGGCGAATCGCAGCGTATACAACCGCGATGGAAAACAGGGAAACTCACACCAAAATTTGCGTGGCAGACTTTCGCTGTGCGTTTGCTGTCTGAATATTCCTGATTACCGAAGTCTGCTGTTGGTACACCGAGCACAAGTAGCCCTTGGTCTTTGAAGCGCTGGTATAGCGCTTCCAGACCCTTAAATTGAGGTGTGTAGCCGCACAAACTGGCGGTATTGACGATGACGACCGCCTTTGCAGAACGAAGCGTATCGCAAAGTTGCAATGTGCCCGCTTCGAGTGTTGCCAATTCGCTGTTCAAGCTGGCCGGGCATTGCCAATGTTCCTCTGCGGAGGGCTTGGCCTGCACCGCTAGGCTGCCCAGCAGCAGTACGATGGTAGTGAGAAGTCTCCCTGGGCAGGCAAGCATATCGCGCGCTCCTTAAAATTCTGCATCTTCGTCGATGCTGCGATGGCAGTTCTTCGCTGCAGTCTGCGACTTGATTGGCACCGGTACAACCGCGGGCTTAACCGGCTGGGCCGCTTGCCACAATCGGATAAAATAGTCGCATAATCTATTAATCATTGTGTACCTCTTTGCTATCGGTTTGCGAGTTGTTACGTAGAGGTGTACGGAAGTTAGTGTAATTGCGATGTAAGGTGGCGCCGCCGATCACCGTGGGGAGGGTTATGCTGTCAAACATGCGCCTGGCCATGCTGGACCTGGAAACAACGGGTGCGTCTGCTTCGCGTGATGAAATCACCGAGATTGCGGTGATTATTCGCGACGCTGAAGAGCAAGATGCCTGGCAATCGCTGCTGCGTGTTGATCGCGACATTCCCTCTTTTATCCAGCGACTCACTGGCATTACGCCCGAGATGCTGGTCGATGCGCCCAGCTTTGAGTCGCTGGCGCCCCAGCTGATGGAATACCTTGAGGGGGCTGTGCTGGTAGCCCACAACGCGCGCTTTGATGCTGCATTCCTTAAACAGGCATTTC
Organism: uncultured Spongiibacter sp.; assembly: GCF_964011655.1. NCBI lineage: Bacteria > Pseudomonadati > Pseudomonadota > Gammaproteobacteria > Cellvibrionales > Spongiibacteraceae > Spongiibacter > uncultured Spongiibacter sp. The sequence continues at coordinate 32,236 of NZ_CAXGPO010000021.1, forward strand.
GACGCTTGGGTTTTGACTACAAACCCAAAGTGCTTTGCTCATTGAAGCTGGCCCGCAGTTTGTACCCAGATTGGCCGAAGCATGGTTTGGATGCGTTGTGCAGCCAAATTGGCTACGAGCGGGACTGTCGCCATCGCGCGATGGCAGATGTGCTTGCCATGAAGGCATTTTTAGAATTTGCGATCGCCGACCTGGGGGAGGAGCGGGTGACGGCGGAAGTGCACGCTCAGTTAAAAATACCGTCCCTGCCTGTGCATATCACCGCTGAAATGCTGGATGAGATCCCTGATCGGCCAGGTGTGTACCGCTTCTTTGGCGAAAATGACGCGCTGCTGTATGTGGGGAAAAGTATCGCTATGCGCAGCCGGGTGTTATCGCACTTTAGTGCGGGCGGCCGTCAAGGCAAGGCCATGCGCATGGCTCAGCAATTGCGCCGCATTGAGTGTAGCGAGACAGCAGGTGAACTGGGGGCATTGCTTCAGGAAAGTGCAGAGATAAAAACGACAATGCCGCTGCACAACCGCCAGCTGCGCCGCCAGCGTGAGCTCTGTGCTGCGAGCCTGCAGCCAGACGAGGATGGTTATATCGGCCTGCAGTTTTTAGCCGCAGATCAGCCGTTACCAGAGACGGAATTCTGTCTTTTTAAGCACCGCAAGCAGGCGCAGCAGTTGCTTCGTGACTTTGTCAAAAGCGATGGCTTGTGCCCACAGCGCCTGGGCTTGGAGCGAGGCGGCAGCTGCTTTTCATACCAGCTGGGCCACTGCGCTGGCGCCTGCTGTGGCGAGCAATCGCCAGAGCAATACAATGCGCTGCTTAAAAAGAAGCTTGCCCTGCGTTGTGTGGAGAGTTGGCCCTACGACGGCCCCGTACTTATTGTTGAGCCGAGTAGCGATGATAGTCGTGTCGACTGGCATCTGGTTGATCGCTGGCGTTATTTCGGTACTTTCACCGATTGCCGCCCGGAGAGCGATGACTGCGAACAACGCGTGCTCGCGGCTCAGCCCTTTGACTACGATCACTACCGCATTTTGCAGTCTTTTCGTCAGCGTTTGACATGGCAGTCGCTAAAGCCGTGAAGCGCGTGCGCGGATGCCCTACAATAGCGCCATGTTTTTGCCTTGGTCGCCCCGCTGGGGTGCCCCTGAATTTTTGACTGACTTTGAAAAGGCCGATTATGAGCATTTCTTCTTTCCACCCTCCTGTGCGCACGTTGATGGGGCCGGGGCCCTCAGACGTTCACCCACGCATTCTTGAGGCACTTGGCCGCCCAACCCTGGGGCATCTTGATCCATTATTCGTCGGAATGATGGACGAGCTGAAGAGCCTGCTTAAATACGCTTTTAACACCGAAAACGAATTAACCTTGCCGATTTCCGCTCCGGGTTCTGCCGGTATGGAGGCGTGTTTTGTTAACTTGGTAGAGCCAGGTGATACCGTTATCGTTTGTATCAACGGTGTATTTGGTACCCGCATGCGCGAGAACGTGACCCGCATCGGCGCAACGGCGGTAACCGTTGACGGCGAGTGGGGGAAGCCTGTTGATCCGGCCCAGCTCGAAGAAGCGCTGAAAGCGCATCCCGAAGCAAAAGTCGTGGCATTTGTTCACGCGGAAACGTCTACTGGCGCCCTGAGTGATGCCAAAACACTTTGTGCCCTGGCGCGTCAGTATGACTGCCTGAGTATTGTCGATGCGGTTACCTCTCTCGGCGGCGTGGAATTGCGCGTTGACGACTGGGGAATCGACGCCATCTATTCCGGCAGCCAGAAGTGCCTGTCGTGTACGCCAGGTTTGTCCCCAGTCAGTTTTAGTGACGCTGCCATTGCGGCCATCAAGGCTCGCAAGCACCCCGTGCAGAGCTGGTTCCTGGATATGAACCTGATTCTGGGTTACTGGGGAGAAGGCGGTAAGCGCGCCTATCACCACACGGCGCCTGTCAATGCGCTGTATGGCCTGCACGAGTCATTGGTCATGCTGCAGGAAGAGGGGCTGGAGAACGCGTGGGCTCGCCACCGCCGCATGCACAATGCACTCGCTGCGGGCTTGGAGAGTCTCGGTATGCGTTTTGTTGTGGATGCCGACAGCCGCTTGCCGCAGCTGAACAGCGTGTACATCCCAGAAGGGGTGGATGATGCGGCTGTGCGTCAGCAATTGCTCGCCGACCACAACCTGGAGATCGGCGCCGGGCTGGGTGACTTTGCAGGCAAAGTATGGCGAATTGGCCTGATGGGCTACAGCGCACGGATGGAGAACATCGAACTGCTGCTGGCGTCATTGGCCGAGGCCATGCAAGCCCAGGGTTACGACTGTGACGCCCAGGCAGCGCTCGCGGCAGCACGCGCGCAGGCCTAAATTCGTCTCGGTTTATGCCGATAGTGCTCAACACAGATTCTGCTAGGCTTGAGGTGAAAAAATCGGTCTACAGGAGTTTGTCGCTTGAGCACTAGCGGACAATTTATCGAACAAATTCGCGCAGATCTGCTCCGCGCCATCGAAGACGATGCGGTAAGCCTGCCTACGCTTCCCGAGGTCGCGCTGGAAATTCGTGAAGCGGCCAGTGACCCAGACGTTGAGATTCCGATCCTGGCGGCGATCATCGAGCATGACAGCTCCATCGCCGCGCGTCTTATCCGGGTTGCGAATAGCTCATTGCTAAGGGGCCTTGAGCCCACCTACGATGTGAAGGGTGCGATTTCGCGAATCGGTCTGGCCTATACCTCGACCATGGTTACGACCCTGGCGATGCAGCAAATCTTCCTGTCGAACAAAGATGCATTGAACAAGCGGATGCGCGCAGTGTGGGTGCACAGCGCAGATGTTGCCGCCATTTGCCATACCCTGGCGAAAACACAGCGTCACCTGAAACCAGAACTTGCCACGCTTGCCGGTGTGATCCACCAGATTGGTGCATTGCCTATTCTTTCCTACGCCGTGGGGCGGGGGGTGATCCGTGACCATCCGCAGTTGCTCGACCAGGTGTTGATTGCGCTGACACCGGAATTGGGGCGGGTCATTCTTGAGTCGTGGGGCTTTCCCGACGAGCTGGTGATTGTCCCCGAGGCGCACCTGGATTTTAGCCGTCACTTGGAGCGGCCCGACTACGCTGACCTCGTCACGGTTGCCAATTTGCACACCTACGCCGGTACAGAGCACCCCTTTGGTCAAGTTGAATGGGCGGGCGTTGCCGCCTTTGAGCGCTTGGGACTACCGGTCAATCCCGGTGAGATGGACGAGAGCTACCAACAGCAGATCGAGCAAATGCAGGACCTGCTTAGGGCTTAATGCTACCTTGGCCTAGTCTTTTGGCTGGGCGTCGAATTGTTGCCCGTTCACCTCGCGGCTGTCGTCGCTCATCAAATAGAGATAGAGCGGCATAATGGCCTCGGGGGAGGGGTTATCGGTCGGGTTTTCACCGGGATAGGCGCTGCGGCGCATTTCGGTGTTCGTGGCCCCTGGGTTAATACTATTCACCCGAGTACCATTTAAGTCGTATTCCTCGTCGGCAAGAATTTGCATCATCGCTTCGGTGGCAAATTTTGAAACCGAGTACGCGCCCCAGAAAGCGCGCCCTTTCCGTCCCACGCTCGATGAGGTAAACACCAGCGATCCATTTTTCGATGCTGCGAGTACGGGTAGCAATGCTTGCGTCATCATAAACTGCGCGTTCACGTTGACCTGCATAACTTCTTCCCAGCTGTCCAGCGTGGTTTGGGCAAGTGAGCGCCGCTGGCCGAGAATGCTGGCATTGTGAAGCAGGCCATCGAGGCGGCCGAACTCCCGCTCTATGGTGTCGGCCAACTCCTGGTAGTCGTGTGCAGCGGCGCCCCGCAGGTGCATGGGGTAAATAGCGGCTTGTGGCGCCGACATGGCTTCGATTTCGTCGTACACCGCTTCGAGTTTTTCTATGGTTCTGCCAAGCAAGATGACCGTGGCGCCGTGCTTTGCAAAACTCAGTGCTGCCGCGCGCCCGATGCCGTCGCCGGCACCTGTGACCAAAATAACTTTATCTTTCAAACACTCTGCATCGGCAGTGAAATTTACAGGTAGGCGTTGTGGCACGGATTGTCCTCTTAGGCTTGCAGTTGCTGAAGGGCATCATCAAGTTGTTGGGCGTGGTCGATAATAATATCGGCCTTCCAGTCGCTAATATCCTCTCCCAAAGGGACATAGCCATAGCGACAGGCGATCGTTTTCATGCCGGCATTGCGTCCCGCATCAATATCGCGGCGGTGGTCGCCGACATAGATGGCTTCTGAGGGACGAATACCGAGGTGCTTACAGGCCAGGTACATCGGCTCTGGATGAGGTTTGCGGTTGCTCACATCGTCCGGGCAAATTGCGGTCGCACAGCGACTGGTCAAGGCCAGCTGTTTCAGTAGCGGCGTGGTAAAGCGCGCGGGCTTGTTGGTAACAATGCCCCAGGCGATGCCTCGGCTCTCTAATTTTTGGAGCTGGCCCTCCATGCCGGGAAAAAGGCTGGTTTCCTCTGACAGCGAGGCCTCATAGCGGTCTAGAAAGGCGTTCAGAAGTGGTGCAAAAGCCGGGTCTTCTGGCTCGAGCCCAAAGCCCAGTCGTACCACCGCGCGCGCGCCTTCAGAGACGCAGCACCGCACTGAATTGTAGTCTTGCAACGGTCGCTGATGCTCGGCTAACAGGCCGTTGAGAACGCGGGTAAAATCGGCCGCGGTGTCGAGCAGGGTGCCATCGAGGTCAAATAAAACGGCTTTTAGCATTACAGCGGCTTCTTAACGTGAATCATATAGTTCACATCGACATCGTTTTCATTCAGGCGATAGCGCTTGAACAGCGGGTTGTAGGTCAGCCCGGTCATGTGCTGTAGCTGAAGATCATTTTCTCTCAGCCAGTCGGCCAGTTCAGAGGGCCGTATGAACTTGCTGTATTCATGGGTGCCCTTGGGGAGCAGCCCGAGAATATACTCAGCGCCGACAATGCTGAGCGCAAAGGCTTTGGGGTTGCGGTTTATGGTTGAAAAATAGAGGTTGCCACCGGGTTTGCATAATTTGGCGCAGGCGCGAATGACCGATGCTGGGTTCGGCACGTGTTCAAGCATTTCCAAGCAGGTGACGATGTCGTAGTGGCCGGCCTGGTCTTCGGCGATTTCTTCTGCGGTGGCCTGGAAGTATTCAACCTTGGCGCCCGACTCCAGTTGATGTAAGCGCGCAACGCTCAGCGGCGCCTCACCCATATCGATACCGGTGACTTTGGCGCCACGCAAGGCCATTGACTCCGAGAGGATGCCGCCGCCGCAGCCGATGTCTATCACGCGCTGCTCTGCGAGCGGCGAGCGTTCATCAATGTAGTTTACCCGCAGCGGGTTGATGTCGTGCAGTGGCTTAAACTCACTGTTGCGGTCCCACCAGCGATGAGCCAGTTCCTCGAACTTGGCGATTTCTGATGGATCGACATTGCTGTGTTGTGATGATGCTTGCATGCTACTCTCCACTGATTTTTTGCCGCCAGTGCTGCGCTTTTTCGATAACTTCGCGGCTGTCCAGCGTGGTTAGTTCGCCATTATCCAGCATACGTCGGCCTTTGATCCAGCTGTGGCGCACGCAATGGCTAATATTGGTGTACACCAGTTGCGAAACGGGTGTGTAAATGGGTTGCTGTGGCAGGTCGGTCAGGTCGATTGCGATCACATCGGCGTGTTTGCCGAGTTCCAGGCTGCCGGTAATGTGGTCGATGCCCAGTGCGCGGGCGCCGTTGATAGTGGCCATTTGCAGAGCGTAGTGGTCCGGCACTGCAGCGGCATCTGCGGCGACCGCTTTACCAAGCAGGGCGGCGGTGCGCAATTCGCCGAACATGTCCAGGTCGTTGTTGCTGGCCGCGCCATCGGTGCCGAGGGCGACATTAATGCCGGCATTGCGCATTTTTTCCACCGGCGAAAAGCCACTGGCTAACTTGAGGTTGGACTCGGGGCAATGAATCGCGTGGCTGCGGTGCTCGGCTAGCAGGGCGATATCGTCATCGTTGAGGCAGGCGAGGTGCACACACTGGCTGCGCGGCCCCAATAGACCCAATTTGGCCAGCCTTTCGATAGGTCTCAGGCCGGTTTGTTTGAGTGCGTCGTCAACCTCGTGCTGTGTTTCATGGAGGTGGATCTGTATAGCGCAGTCGAGTTCTTCGGCAAACATCACCACCTTGCTCATCGCCTCATCACCGACGGTGTAGGGGGCATGGGGGCCAAAGGCAATGTTGATAAGGTCGCTGTGCTTGTAGTCGTCGCGCAAGGCCAAACCCTTGCGAAAATACTCGTCGGGGCCGCTACCCCAGGCGCTGGGGAAGTCGAAGATGGGAAAGCACAGTTGCGCGCGTATTCCGGCGCGCCGTGCGACTTCGGCGGCGGCTTCAGGAAAAAAGTACATGTCGCTAAACGTGGTTGTCCCGCCGCGTAGCATCTCGGCAATTGCCAGTGCCGTTCCGTCACGAACAAATTCCTCGCCCACCCATTGGCCTTCGGCCGGCCATATATGCTCGTTGAGCCACTGCTGAAGGGGTTGGTCATCCGCCATGCCGCGAAACAGGCTCATGGCGGTGTGGCCATGAGCATTAATGAGGCCGGGCATCAGCAGCTGGTCGCCGAGCGCAATGTGTTCATGTGCGGAAAGGCCACGTGCCTCGGCCTCTGGGAGAATGCCGCTGATGCAGCCGTCGGTAATAGCCAGTGCGTGGTTTTCAAGCAGAGGGCAGCCTTCACTCATGGGTAATATCCAGCGAGCGGAGATCAGGGTGTCAATGCGGTCGAGGGCGGCACGGCTCATGGTGTAAGACATTCCTAGCGTGAAAGCGGCAAGTATACCTGTTCCTGTGTGCAGTTGTGACGATAAGGCGCTGATATTCGGCCTTTATACGCTGTCTATGCGTACTTGGAATATGCTAATATTCTCGCTTTGTTTTCCGCTTGGCCACCGCCAGATTGGTTGGGCGGCAGGGCAGTAAAAACGCGCATTGGGCGGCGCTACTGCCGCTCAACGGTCGCTGACAATAAGGATGCTTGCTATTCATGGCTGACAATGCAAATGAAATTCTGCCGGTAAACATCGAGGATGAGCTGAAACAGTCCTACCTCGACTATGCAATGAGCGTAATTGTTGGGCGAGCACTGCCCGATGTGCGCGACGGGCTCAAGCCGGTGCACCGCCGGGTGCTGTTCGCGATGAGTGAACTCAACAACGACTGGAACAAAGCGTATAAGAAATCTGCTCGTGTCGTTGGTGATGTGATTGGTAAGTATCACCCCCATGGCGATTCAGCGGTCTACGACACGATAGTCCGCATGGCACAGCCATTTTCCATGCGGTACATGTTGGTAGATGGTCAGGGTAACTTCGGCTCGATTGACGGTGATAACGCGGCTGCAATGCGTTACACCGAGATTCGCATGCAGAAAATCTCCCATGAGATGCTTGCCGACCTCGATAAAGAGACCGTCGACTGGGTACCTAACTACGACGGCACCGAACAAATCCCTGCCGTATTGCCCACAAAAATTCCCAGCCTGTTGGTCAATGGTTCCTCGGGTATCGCCGTTGGTATGGCGACGAATATCCCCCCCCACAACCTGACTGAAGTGGTTAACGGCTGTTTGGCACTGTTGGACAACCCCGACATCTCGATTGATGAGTTGATGGAGCATATTCCAGGGCCGGACTTCCCAACGGCGGCGATCATTAACGGTCGAGCCGGCATTGTAGACGCTTACCGAACCGGTCGTGGTCGGATTTATGTGCGCTCTCGCGCTGAAGTAATCAGCAATGAAAAAACCAACAAAGACACCATCGTCATCACCGAGCTGCCCTACCAAGTCAACAAGGCGCGCTTGATCGAGAAAATTGCCGAGCTGGTAAAAGACAAAAAAATTGAAGGTATCGCCGAGCTGCGCGACGAGTCTGACAAAGACGGCCTGCGCGTTGTGATTGAAATGAAGCGCGGCGAAAGCGGTGAGGTGGTGCTGAATAATCTGTATGCACAAACGCAGCTGCAGAATGTTTTTGGCATCAATATTGTCGCCTTGGTGGACAATCAGCCGCGCATTCTCAACCTCAAGGAGTTGCTGGAGTACTTTGTTCGCCACCGCCGTGAGGTGGTAACGCGGCGCACTGTGTACTTGCTGCGCAAAGCGCGTGAGCGCGGTCATGTATTGGAAGGTCTTGCGGTAGCGATCTCGAATATCGACGAGGTGATTGCCACGATCAAGGCGTCGGCGACGACGCAAGAAGCCAAAGAAAACCTGATCTCCCGCGGTTGGGCGCTCGGTGAAGTAAGTGCCATGCTCGAGCGAGCCGGCGAAGATGCCTGCCGCCCCGATGAGCTGGAAGAGCAGTACGGCGTTCGCGATGGCAACTATTGGCTGTCGCCGGCGCAGGTTCAAGCCATCCTTGAGCTGCGTCTGCAAAAACTCACCGGGCTTGAGCATGAAAAACTGTTGGCCGAGTACCAGGAAAAGCTGGCAGAAATTGCCGAGTATTTGAGTATTTTGGCCGATCCGCAGGTGCTGCTGAACGTTATTCGCGGCGAGTTAGAGCAAGTTGTTGCGGATTTTGGCGATGATCGCCGCACCGAAATTGTTGCCTCTCAGCTCGATTTAACCCACGAAGATCTGATCCCTGAAGAAGACCGTGTGGTGACCATCTCCCACGGCGGTTATGCCAAGTCGCAGCCGCTTGATGCCTACGCGGCGCAGCGTCGCGGCGGGATGGGTAAGTCGGCGACGGCGGTAAAAGAAGAGGACTTTGTCGAGCACCTATTGGTGGCCAATACCCACGACACTATCTTGTGCTTCAGTAATATCGGCAAAGTGTATTGGTTGAAGGTCTACCAAATTCCGGTTGCAGGCCGCAATTCCCGCGGGCGCCCGATGGTCAATCTGTTGCCACTGGGTGAGGATGAGCGCATTACCTCTATCCTCCCGGTTCACGAGTATACCGAGGGCTACTTTATCTTCATGGCGACCGCCAACGGCACCGTAAAGAAAACGCCTCTAGAGGCCTTTTCCCGCCCGCGTAGCGTTGGTTTGATCGCGCTAGCGCTGGATGAAGGGGATGTGCTGATTGGCACTGAGATCACCGACGGCAGCAACGATGTCATGTTGCTGACCAGCGGCGGTAAAGCGGCGCGCTTTGCTGAGGGCGACGTACGGGCCATGGGTCGTACCGCGCGCGGTGTGCGCGGCGTGCGTATGGACGAGGACCAGCAGGTCATCGCGATGATCATTCCCAAGGCCGGTGGGCGGGTGCTGACGGTGTCAGAAAACGGTTACGGTAAGCGGACCGATGTAGAGGATTTCCCCTGTAAAGGCCGAGGAAATCGCGGCGTTATCGCCATGACGATGAGCGACCGCAACGGGGCACTGGTTGGCGCCGTACAGGTATTTGATGGTGATGATCTGATGCTGATCACCGACCAGGGAACCTTGGTGCGTACCCGCACCGACGAGATCTCCTTGCTCAGTCGTAATACTCAGGGCGTGAAGGTGATTCGTTTGCGTGACGACGAGCATTTAGTCGGCGTACAGCGTGTCGCAGAGCAAGACGTGGACGATGTCGTTGACGATGTTGAACTCAGTGCTGAGGCGCCAGCTGGTGAGACCCCTGCTGCTGATGACGCCGACAACAACAGTCCGGCTGCCGAATAAAGCGGATTACACATTTTTTAAACATGGTTGGAGCGAAGTAAACAATGGCGCGTGTTTATAATTTTTGCGCAGGACCTGCGGCAATTCCCGAGGCAGTGTTGAGCCAGGCGAAGGATGAATTGCTGGATTGGAGAGGCCGCGGCTTATCGGTGATGGAAATGAGTCACCGTTCAGAAGAAATGGTCTCTATTGCCAGTGAAGCAGAAGCAGATTTGCGTGAACTGATGGGCATCGGCGACGACTATGCGGTGTTATTCCTGCAAGGTGGCGCCAGCTCACAGTTTTCAGCAGTGCCGCTGAACCTTTGCGAAGAGGGTGCCACGGTTGACTATGTGAACACCGGGCAGTGGTCTAAAAAAGCCATTAAAGAAGCCAAGCGTTATGCCAACGTAAATGTTGTTGCCAGCTCAGAGGCTAATAATTTTGCCAGCATTCCTGCTTTCGACAGTTGGCAGCTCAGCGACGACGCGGCATACCTGCATTACACCCCGAACGAAACCATTGGCGGTGTCGAATTCTTCTGGACGCCTGAGGTGCAAGCACCGCTGGTTGCGGATATGTCATCGACCATCCTGTCTCGTCCCATTGATGTGAATCAGTTTGGTGTTATCTATGCCGGGGCGCAAAAGAACATCGGTCCGGCAGGCCTGACCATTGTGATTGTGCGCAAAGATTTACTCGGTAAGTCACGTGCGATCACGCCAACCATGCTGGATTACCAAACTGCCGCCGATAACGACTCCATGTACAACACGCCGCCTACGCTGGCGTGGTACTTGTCGGGCCTGGTCTTTAAATGGCTCAAGGCACAGGGTGGCTTGGAAGCAATGGAAGCGGTGAATCGCCGCAAGGCCGAAAAGCTCTATGGCTATATCGATGGCAGCGGCTTCTACAGTAACCCCGTTGAAGTGGCGAGTCGCTCGTTGATGAACGTGCCTTTTGTGCTGGCGGATAGTGGCCTCGATAAAGCGTTCCTGGCCGGTGCAGATGACGCTGGCTTGCTGAACCTGAAGGGCCACCGCTCGGTCGGCGGTATGCGTGCGAGCATCTACAATGCTGTGCCCGAGGCCGCAGTTGATGCATTGATCGATTACATGAAAGATTTCGCCAGAGAGAACGGCTAAGGTCATGACGAAGCCCGAAGATAAGCCGGTTGATCTGAACTCATTGCGTCAAGACATCGACAGCATCGACAGTCAAATTCACGCCTTACTCAATCGACGAGCACGGTGCGCGCAACAAGTCGCCGAAGTAAAGCAGCGTGAGTTTGAGGCCGCGAAGCAGTTTGAGTCAGACAAGGGCAGCAGCAGTGCCCAGCAGCTACTGTTTTATCGGCCCGAGCGCGAGGCGCAGGTGTTGGCGCGGGTTAAGGAAGCAAATCAGGGGCCGCTGGCGGACGATACGGTTGCCTATATCTTTCGGGAGATTATGTCGGCCTGTTTGGCCTTAGAAAAACCCATGGAAGTGGCCTATCTGGGGCCGGAAGGCACGTTCACCCAAGCGGCGGCGCTCAAGCACTTCGGCCATGCGGTAATTAGCGTCCCCCAGGCGACCATTGACGGTGTGTTTTCACAGGTGGAATCCGGGCAGTGCCATTACGGCGTTGTCCCTGTGGAAAACTCGACTGAGGGGATGGTGTCTCATACCCTCGACGCCTTCATGAATTCGCCGTTGAAGATTTGTGGTGAAGTGGAACTGCGGGTTCGGCTCAATTTGTTGGTCGGTGAAGGTGGCAGCGAACAAGCGATTACGCGAATTTGTGCGCACCAGCAGGCATTGGCACAAAGCCGTCGCTGGCTGGATGCAAATTTCCCGAATGTTGAACGGGTCGCGGTCAGCAGCAATGGCGAAGCCGCAAGAATGGCTGCGGAGCAAAAGGGCATTGCTGCGATAGCTGGCGACCTGGCGGCGCAACAATACGGCCTGAGCAAGCTGGCGGTGAATATTGAAGATCAGCCTGACAACACCACGCGGTTCTTGGTGATTGGCAAGGAAGATGTGTCTGCCAGCGGCCGGGATAAAACGTCGATTGTGGTGTCTGCCCACAACCGCCCCGGAGCCCTGTTCAAACTGCTCGAACCCTTCGAGCAGGCTAATGTCATGTTAACCCGCATCGACACCCGCCCGTCGCGGACGGAGACCTGGACTTACGTCTTTTTTATCGAGTTTGAAGGCCATCAGAATGACCCGAAAGTGGCCGATATTCTCGATACCATCGCCCAGCAAACGGTGATGTGTAAAATTCTTGGCTCATACCCCAAGGCGGCTTTGTAAGCCTTGGCAGTCGATTTACAGAGGCACTAGCATGACCTGCGATTTTATTGCCCAGGCCAACGAAGGTATTCAGGGTTTACAGCCCTATCAGCCTGGCAAGCCGATAGAGGAATTGGAGCGCGAGCTCGGTCTGAGCGACGTAGTAAAGTTGGCCAGCAACGAAAACCCGCTCGGTGCGCCTGGCTCGGCGCTGTCTGCCTATGCCGCGGCGGCAGCACAGCTCCACCTTTATCCGGATGCCGGCGGTTTTGCCTTAAAGTCGCTGCTGGCGGAGTCCCTCGGTGTGGAGTCCGCGCAGCTGACCCTGGGCAACGGTTCAAATGACGTGTTGGACCTGCTCGGCAGAGTATTTCTGGATGCCGAGAGCAGCGCTGTGTTTTCGCAGTATGCCTTTATTGTGTACCCCATTGCGGTGCAGGCGGCTGGTGCCCAAGCGCGAATTGCGCCTGCCAAAGACTGGGGGCACGACCTTGACGCGATGGCGGCGTTGATCGATAACACAACGCGGCTGGTTTTTATCGCCAATCCGAATAATCCGACAGGCACTTGGCTTGATGAGCAAGCCCTGCGCGGGTTTATGGCAGCGGTTCCCGAGAACGTTGTGGTGGTGTTGGATGAAGCCTACTGCGAATACGTGGATGAAGCGGCGTACCCAGATAGCATTGCGATGCTGGCGGACTACCCAAATTTGGTTGTCACTCGGACGTTTTCAAAGGCCTACGGGCTGGCCGGATTGCGGGTAGGTTATGCAATGAGTCACCCCGATATTGCCGATTTACTGAACCGTGTGCGCGCACCCTTCAATGTTAGTGTGCCGGCAATGGCAGCCGCAGCCGCTGCTTACCGCGATCACGAGTATCTGCAGCAAAGCCGCCAGGTAAACACCGCGGGACGAGAGCAGCTTGTTGCCGCTTTTGATGAACTCGGCCTGCCTTATATTCCTTCGGTGGGTAATTTCATTACCGTGGAAATGCCCAGCGATGCTATGCCGTACTACCAGGCCTTGCTTGAGAAGGGCGTGATTGTGCGTCCGATTGGTGTTTACGGTATGCCGAGGCACTTGCGGGTGTCGATCGGCCTAGAGCAAGAAAATCAGCGCTTTATTAGTGCCCTGAAAGAGGTGTTGGCTCCGGCGTGAAGATTGGCAAGTTAACCATTATTGGCCTTGGCTTAATGGGCGGCTCGTTGGCCAAGGCATTGAAGGCCAAGGGCGTTGTCGAACATGTTTGGGCAACAGGGCGGCGCGCTGCCTCATTAGAGCGCGGCTTGGCCTTGGGTGTGATTGATCACTGGACGCTGGATTTAGCCGAGGCGGTTCACGATGCCGATGTGGTGCTGATTGCTACACCTACGCTGGTTGCCGAGCAAGTGATGGCCGACCTCGCGCCGCTGCTCAGCGAGCGCACCATTGTCACTGATGTGGCCAGTGTGAAAGGAAATATTCTTCGCGCGGCGGAGTCAGTGTTCGGTGAGCTGCCGGCGCGTTTCGTATTGGCTCACCCGATTGCCGGGTCTGAGCAAAGCGGCGTAGAGGCGGCAAAGACGGATCTCTTTGTCGATCATCGGGTGATTCTCACGCCGCTGGACAGTAATGATGCTGATGCCGTCGCGACAGTTCGCGAAATGTGGCAACACGCCGGGGCAGAAGTTGTCGATATGGCGGTTGATGAGCACGACGCCGTGCTGGCGGCGACCAGTCATTTGCCTCACGTATTGGCCTACACCCTGGTTGACGCGCTGGCTGCCAGTGGCAGCGCCGCCGATATCTTCCGTTTCGCCGCCGGGGGATTTCGCGACTTTACGCGCATCGCCTCCAGCGACCCAACGATGTGGCACGATATTGTATTGGCGAACCGCCAAGCGATTCTTAACGGTCTGGATACCTTTGCCGATCATTTGACCGAGGTTCGCCAGCTTATTGCGGACTCGGATGGCCCCGCGATTAAACAAGTCTTTAGTCGCGCCAAACAGGCGCGAGATGAGCACTTTCTCGGGCAGTACATGGTCGGGCGCAAGCAAACTAAATCTTAACGTACAGCAGAGACAATACTTGTGGAATTTCTAGCTCAACCCGGTGGTACGGTGAACGGTACCGTTCGGGTTCCTGGTGATAAATCGATCTCCCATCGCTCCATTATGTTCGGTGCTATCGCCGACGGCACAACCACCGTTGAAGGCTTTCTTGAGGGTGAAGATGCGCTGTCGACGTTGAAGGCCTTTCAAGCGATGGGTGTCGAGATAGAGGGGCCTGATGCCGGTCGCGTGACGATCCACGGTGTCGGCCGAGACGGCCTTCAGGCGCCAGCGGGCGAACTGTATATGGGTAATTCCGGTACCTCCATGCGCCTATTGGCGGGCCTGCTGGCGGGGCAACCGTTTGACGTGACGATGACCGGCGATGTGTCGTTAAGTAAACGACCGATGGAGCGTGTGGCGGCGCCGCTGCGTGAAATGGGTGCGGTGGTTGAAACCGCAGAAGGCGGGCGTCCGCCCTTAACCCTGCGCGGTGGCCAACAGCTTAAGGCGATAGACTATGTGTTGCCTATGGCCAGCGCCCAGGTGAAATCCTGCGTCTTGCTTGCCGGTATGTATGCCGAGGGCGAAACGCGCACCACCGAGCCTGCGCCAACCCGTGATCACAGCGAGCGTATGCTGAAAGGCTTTGGTTATCCGGTGGCAGTCAACGGTGCCACGGCAACGTTGAGCGGGGGGCATCGCTTGAAGGCGGTACATATAGATGTGCCTGCCGATATCTCCTCTGCGGCCTTTTTTATGGTGGCGGCCAGTATTGCTCCCGGTGCAGATTTAACGCTGCAGCATGTGGGTATTAACCCTACCCGCGTCGGTATTATTAATATTCTGCGGGAAATGGGCGGCGACATTACCCTGAGCAATGAGCGCGAGGTAGGCGGTGAGCCGGTTGCCGATATACGTGTTCGCTACGCACCGCTCAAGGGCATCGACATTCCTGAAGAGCAAGTGCCTTTAGCCATCGATGAATTCCCCGTGCTGTTTGTCGCCGCGGCCTGCGCCGAGGGGCGTACCGTGCTGCGTGGCGCGGAAGAGTTGCGGGTAAAGGAGAGTGACCGCATTCAAGTCATGGCCGATGGCTTGGTCTCTTTGGGTGTGAATGCGGAGGCGACGCCTGACGGCATCATTATCGATGGCGGTCCGATAGGCGGTGGCCGCGTGAATAGCCATCACGATCACCGCATTGCTATGTCGTTCTCTGTCGCTGCGCTGCGAGCAAGCGATACCATTCATATCGAAGACTGCGACAACGTCGCTACCTCCTTCCCCAACTTTGTTGAGTTGGCGACGCAAGTCGGTATGCGGATTGAGGTGTGCAAATGACCCTTCCCGTGATTTGTATTGATGGCCCCAGTGGTTCGGGCAAAGGCACGCTCTGTCAGATGCTGGCACTCAAGTTGGGCTGGCATTTACTCGACAGTGGCGCGTTGTATCGCCTGGTGGGGATGGCGGCTGATAAACATCAATTGGATTTTTCCGATGAACAGGCGGTGGCGGCTTTGGCGGCGGATTTAGATGTTGCTTTCTTGCCTGGCCAAGCCGGTGAGCCGAGTCGAGTGATGCTAGAGGGTGTGGATGTCAGCGGTGAGCTTCGTACTGAAACCACTGGACTGCTGGCGTCGAAGGTTGCGGTGCTGCCCGCTGTTCGACAGGCATTGCTGCAGCGCCAGCGTGACTTTGTGCAAGCGCCAGGCCTGGTTGCCGATGGCCGTGATATGGGAACCGTTGTTTTCCCGGACTCACCATTGAAGGTGTTTCTCACTGCCAGTGCCGAGGAGCGCGCACGTCGTCGCTACAAGCAGTTGAAAGACAAGGGCGATAGTGTTAACCTCGCGACCCTTTTAAAAGAGATCCAAGAGCGTGATCGGCGTGACTCTGAGCGCGAGCATTCACCGCTTAAGCCAGCGGACGATGCGGTGCTGATAGACAGCAGCTCACTGGGGATCGAGCAAGTTTTTGAGCGGGTACTCACGGAAGTGAGTGCGCGTTTTTCTGCGTGTTGAGCGCAGTAGTTGTTTCTAAGGGTGTTTCCGGCGGTGTTAAAGCCAGCTAGTCGTCGGAAGGACTTTAAAAAACTGACCCGCGTTAGCTGGTAATGCGGCGATATGGTGGTTATACCACTGCTAATTTCAGGTAATGACTAATGAGCGAAAGCTTTGCTGAACTGTTTGAAGAAAGTTTAAAAACGATCGATATGAAGCCCGGTTCTATCGTAACCGGCGTAGTTATCGATATCGACAGCGACTGGGTAACCGTACACGCTGGTCTGAAGTCAGAAGGGGTTATCCCTCGCGATCAATTCGTTGCTGAAGGCGGCGATTTCTCTCTGCAAATTGGCGACGAGGTGCAGGTTGCACTGGAGTCTGTTGAAGATGGTTTCGGTGAAACCCGTCTGTCTCGCGAGAAAGCAAAGCGCGCCGAAGCATGGACCGCACTGGAAGCTGCCTACGAGGCGGAAGAAACAGTAACCGGTATCATTAACGGCAAAGTAAAAGGTGGTTTCACCGTCGACATCAACAGCATCCGCGCGTTCCTGCCCGGCTCATTGGTTGATGTACGCCCCGTGCGCGACACCGCTCACCTGGAAGGCAAAGAACTCGAATTTAAAGTGATCAAGCTGGACCAGAAGCGCAACAACGTTGTTGTTTCTCGTCGTGCGGTTCTGGAAAGTGTTAACAGCGAAGAGCGCGAAGCACTGCTGGAATCTCTGCAAGAAGGCATGGTTGTTAAAGGTATCGTTAAGAACCTGACCGACTACGGTGCATTCGTAGATCTGGGC